>JASHTQ010000527.1 GCA_030040475.1 Streptosporangiaceae bacterium | reverse complement strand
CCCCGAGCGTGAAGGGGCGGAACGAGAGCCGGTATTCGTGCGGCTCGATCTGGCGGCCGTCCTCGAACAGGAACACCAGGTGAGCGATGTGCTCCTGGCCGAGGCGATCCGGTATCTCCCAGGCGTACAGCACGACGCACCGGCGCCCGCCGCGCATCTTCACTCCGCCCATCACCTCGACGACCCGGCGCTCGGCGTGCAGCCTCTCCCAGTTACGCGAATCGACGACCACGTGGCCTCCGGGACGTGCCGTCTGCCGCAGCCCGGTGAGGGCCTGGACCATGCCATCGCGGCCGGCGGCGTGCACCAGCGCGTTGCCGGTGCAGAGCACGACGTCGAACCGCTCGTCGATCGCGGCGGGCAGGTCCGCCCACAGGCAACGCTGGACCGGGATCGCCAGCGCTTCCCGGCGGAATCGCGCCGCCGCGACCTGGACCATCGCCTCGCTCCCGTCCGCCGCCCGCACGCTGAAGCCCCGGCGGGCGAGCACCGCCGCGTCGATGCCGCTCCCGCAGGCCGCGTCGAGCACGGCGCCGGCCGGGCGGATCCGCCGGAACAGACGCGCCGTGGCGGGCTGGTTGATCGCGGCTCCACCGGCCAGCGCGCCGTCGTCGAATATCCAGTCGTAGTCGGCGGCGAGGCCATGGTAGGGGTCAGCCACAAGGCCAAGCCTGCCAGACAAAACCGGCTCGGTATCGCGTTCCCGGTGGTTGCGCCGGGTAATGCGAGGGCGACGAGTCCGACGCCGACCGCCCGATCCACCGTGTCCGCCGTGTCCGGCGCGATGACCCGGGCAACGACGGCCTTGGCCGTTACCCTATTGTTGATTTTACCTATCGGAATAAACTGAATAGTCGATCCCCGACCAGGAACCGAGGTAGCCCGGCCGTGGCCGGGCTACCGGGGCCGCCGCACGCGTCGCCGCGGGCACCGGCCGCCGCCCTCGGGCCTGCACGAGCCGGAAAGGAAACCGCCAATGACTGTCCAGGACCAGGCCGCGCACCAGGAGGCTGCCGACCACGGCGAGTTCGCCGCCGCCTGGCGTGCCTGGCATGCCCAGCACGACGTCCGGCTCGCCGCCAGGCACGGCTTCCTGGCGATCACCAGCCTGCACTGGCTCACCGAGACGCCGCAGCGGTTCGGCGACGCTCCGGGCACCTGGCGCACTGGCCAAGACGGCGTGGTCGTCGAGCTGGGCGACGGGGAGAAGCTGGTGATCGACGGCGCCGAGGTGGGCGGCCGGTACTCGTTCGGCGTGATTCCCGAACGCGGCGGGATCGACGCGAGCTGGGGCGATGCGGTGATCGAGGTGGCCAAGCGGGGCGGGTACGACATCGTCCGTCCCCGGCACCCGAACACCCCGCTTCGTCTTCGGTTCGCCGGCACGCCCGCCTACCCGCCGGATCCGCGGTGGGTCGTGGACGGCCGGTTCGTGCCGTTCGCCCAGCCGCGGCCGACCACGGTGGGCGCCGCCGTGGACGGGCTCCAGCACGTCTACGACGCTCCCGGGCGGATCGAGTTCGAGCTGGACGGGCAGCCGCTGAGCCTCACCGCCTTTCCCGGCCAAGATCCGGGCAGCCTGACCGTCCTGTTCACCGACGCCACCTCCGGGATCACGACGTACGCGGCCAACCGGGTCCTTCAGCTGCAAGCGCCGGACCCGGACGGGCGCGTGGCGCTGGACTTCAACCGCGCGACCAATCTGCCGTGCGCCTACACGGACCTGGCGACCTGCCCGCTGCCGCCGCCGGAGAACCGGCTGCCGGTGGCGATCGAGGCCGGGGATAAGATCCCGTACGAACGCCGCTGACCGGCCCGCGCTCCCGGGACCGATTGCCTAGTCTGTGAATCTGATTAGTTGTAAAGCCCTAGGATGCAGGTCGTGAGCGCGATCGGGCCGCAGCGCCAACCGCCGATCCGGATCGGCATCATCGGAGCCACCCCGGCCAGGGGCTGGGGAACCGCCGCCCATCTCCCCGCGCTCCAGGCGCTCGAAGAGTTCGAGGTCACCGCCGTGGCCACCACGCGGCTGGCGACGGCCAGGGCCACCGCGGAGGTCTTCGGGATCCCGCTGGCCTTCGCCGACGACGACGAACTGGTGTCCAGCCCCGAGGTCGACGCCGTGGCGATCGCGGTCAAGGTTCCCGAGCACGACCGGCTGATCCGCGCCGCCCTTGCGGCCGGCAAGCACGTGTTCTCGGAATGGCCGCTCGGCGTGGACCTTGCCCAGGCGACCGCCCTGGCCGAGGCGGCCCGGGCGAGTGGCCTGCGTCACATCGTCGGGCTGCAGGGTTACCAGGCGCCCGGGGCGCTGTTCGTCCGGGAACTGATCGAGGGCGGCGACATCGGGCAGCCGCTGACGGTCAGCGTGGTAGCGGCCGGAGGCCCGGCGGGGCGCCGGATCCCGCAGGCGAACCTCTACGCCGCCGAGGCGGCCGCGGGGGCTACCGTGCTCAGCATTTCCGCCGGCCACATCCTGGCCACCCTGGCCCGGGCGGTCGGGGAGCTCCGCCAGGTGTCGGCCGTCGTCGCCTTGGTCAACAAGGAGGCCACGGTCATCGAGACCGGGCAGACCGTGCCGGTGACCGCTCCTGATCAGGTCGTCCTGGCCGGCCTGCTCGAAGGCGGCGCGGCGGCGTCCGTCGCGGTGCAGGGTGGCTCCGCGCCGGTCACCCCGGGCTTCGAGGTGCGCATTGTCGGCACCGAGGCCACCGTGGTGGTCCGGCCGGCCGCGCCCGGCGGCATCCACATCGCCGACTGGGCCGTCTCCATCTGCCGGCCCGACGGCTCCGCCGTGGACCTGCCGGTGCCCGGGCGCTTCAGCACGGTGCCCGCGGCGGTGCCCGCCGGTCCGCCGCGGAACGTCGCCGCGCTGTACCGCGAGTTCGCCCGGGCGATCGGCGACGGGCAGCCGGCCGCGCCCGATTTCGCCGCCGCCGTCCGCCACCACGAGCTGCTGGCGAGCATCCAGCGGGCCTCGGACACCGGGACTCGCCAGGACGCCTTATGAACGAGGCCATGCGGACCTGGGCCAATAGGATTCCGCTCGCGGTGCTCGCCGTCCTGGCCGCCGGCTTCCTCGCGCTCGGCCTGGCCGAGGCGCGGGCCGACGCCCCGACGTTCGATGAGCCGGTCTACGTGTCGGCGGGCCTGGCCGTCCTCCTGCATCACGACGTGACGCTCAACGACGAGCACCCGCCGCTGCCCAAGGTGCTCGCCGTGCTCCCGGTCCTGCTCACCCACCCCGTGGTGCCCGCCAACGGGCGGTGGTCGGGCAACGACGAGTACAGCTACGGCGCCCGCTTCGTCGCGGCCCAGCTGGCCGCCGGGAAGATACGCGCGGTGACGTTCGCCTCCCGGCTGGTCCCGCTGGCCGAGACGGCGGGCGTGGCGTTCGTGCTGTTCGGCATCGCCGGCGAGCTGTCCGGCCCGGTCGCAGGGATGCTGGCCGGGGCGCTGTGGCTCGCCTCGCCATTGGTCCTCGGCATCGGCCATCTCGACGGCACCGACGTGCCGTTCGCGCTCGGGACGGCGCTGAGCTCGTGGGCGCTGCTGCGCTGGCTGCGGCTTCGCGATACCAGGGCACTGGCGTGGCTGGGGCTCGGCCTGGCGGCCGCGGCGGAGACGCAGGTCACCGGCCTGCTGGTGGTCGCGTCGGGCCTTGGCGTCGTCATCGCGGCGCAGTGGCGATCCGGTGTGGTCCCGGCGCTGAAGAGCGCCGGGCTCGCGGCCCTGATCGTCTGGGCCGCCGTGTGGGCAGTCTACCTCGCCCTCGACCCGGCGATGCTGGTCCAGGTGCCACTGCTGGTGCCCCGGCCGTACCTCGACGGCATCGGCCATCTGGCCAGCTACGACACCACCGGCTCGACCGGGTACATCGCGGGCATCGCCTACACCGGCGGGCGGTGGTGGTACTGGCCGCTCAGCCTGCTGATCAAGTGGCCCGCGGCGGGCCTGCTGCTGTTGTCGGCCGGCGCCATCGGCTGCTGGTGGCTGGCGCCGGAGCCGCGGCGGCGGGCGGGGCTCGCGGTCGGGCTGCCCGCGGTCCTGCTCACCGCGGTCACGCTGGCCGCGCCCAAGGACATCGGGCTGCGTTACCTGCTCCCGGTCCTCGCGCTGTGGGCGGCCGGCGCGGGCTGCGGGCTGGCCGCGCTGGCCGGGCTGGCGGCAGCCTTCGCCAGACGCCTGGCCGTGGCGGCCGTGGCGGTGCTGCTCGGCCTTGCCCTCGTCGCCACCGCAGGGTCCTACCCCGGCTCGATCGCGTGGACTGCCTGGCCGTTCCGGCCGGGCTACGCGCTGGTGACCGATTCCGACGTGGACTGGGGCCAGGGCTTCTATGCCCTGCGCTCGTGGAGCGTGGGCCGGGACCCGTGGGTTGCCTACTTCGGGCCCCGCGGCATCACAATCGCGGACTTTCCCAGCGCGCGGTCACTGCTCGGCACCGCACCGGCGCACGTCGACGGCTGGGTCGCCGCCTCGGTGACCGCGATCAACAGCGCGAACCGCTCCTCACTTGCCTGGCTCCGGGCCTGGTGCCCGGTCGCCATCCTGGACGGGACGATTCTCATCTACCACTTCAGCGCGCCCCCGGTGCGGACGCCTGCCCTGCGGCCTCCGCCGAGTCCGGCTCCGCTGTGCCAGGGACAGTGGAGTTCGGCTCGCTGACGGCGGGCTGGTAACCCGGGACGGGCCGGTGCTGCAGCGCCGGCACCAGCGGCACCACGACGTGCGTCATGATCAGCCAGGTGCCGACGGCGAAGACGATGCCGCCGATGACGTCCGTGACGTAGTGCTGGCCGAGGTAGACGACGCTGAACCAGACCGCCGCCGACCACGCGAAGGCCACCGCCGCGCCGCGCCGCGTCACCGGCCATAGCGCCAGCGCGGCCAGCAGCGGGAAGGCCGCGTGCAGCGAGGGGAACGCCGCCGCGTTATCGGGATCTAGCCAGTTGTAGTACGGGCTCACCGCGCTGGGCAGCGAGATCAGCGAGCGCACATGCGGGAGCAGGTGATGGTGGTTGGCCAGCCACGGCGGGGCCACCGGCACGAGGAGGAAGACGACGAAGGCCGCGAACGACATCGCGAGCAGCGCGACGGCGAACCGCAGGAACTGGACCCGGTCGACCAGCCAGAGCACCATGCCGACCGCGATCGGGATGATGAAGTGGCAGAAGTAAACGACCGTGCACGCGATTGCCAGCCAGTGCAGCGAGCCCAGGTGCGCCTGCAGCCACTGGGTCGGGTCCGTGCCGCCGAACAGGGCACGGTCGACACGGATCACGTACCTGTAGTGAACCGGGATCCCGCTCTTGGGCGCGATCCCGCGCACCGCCTCGTAGCCGAGGAACAGCGCGACGAACGGCACCCAGTCGCGCAGGAACGGCAGGAACCGCCCGCTCAGCACCGCCACCGGGACTAGGATCAGCAACAGGTAGTCCGGCGACACGGAGATCCCGCGCCAGATCATCACCCCGGACACCAGGAGCAGGTAGCCAAGGGCCACCGCGACCAGCGGCCCCGGACGGCGGAGGTTACCTAGCGAAGCGCGGACCCTGGACATGCGAACTCCTGTCGGCCGAGCAGGACGTGAAACCAGATATTACCTATCGGATTAATGGGCAATGCAAAGTTTAGCGGACCTTCGCCGTTTGTTCAGTTTCTTTTGCAACGTCAGCGTAGTGGTCTTCAGGAGACTGGCGCCGCCCGGATCGTCGTTCCGCCTCCGGATAGGTCCGGGAAATGACAGGCCACGGCGTGGTCATCGGCGATCGGCTCAAGCGGCGGCTCCTGCTCGGCGCAGATGGCCCGGGCCCGCGGGCAGCGCAGCCGGAACCGGCAGCCCGAGGGAAGCCTGGTCGCCGACTGGACCTCGCCGCCGAGCGGGGCGCGGGCCGGCGACGGCGCGGGATCGGGGCGGGGCACCGCCGAGAGCAGGGCGCTGGTATAGGGATGCGCGGGCACGGCGAAGATGCGGTCGGCGGGGGCCTGCTCGACCACCTTGCCGAGGTACATCACCCCGACCCGGTCGGCGATGTGACGGACGGTGGCGAGGTTATGGGAGATGAACAGGTAGCTGACGCCGAGCGTTTCCCTCAGGTCCGATAGCAGGTTGATGACCTGGGCCTGGACCGACACGTCCAGAGCCGACACCGCCTCGTCGCAGACGATGAACTTCGGCCGGGGCGCGATCGCGCGGGCGATCGTCACCCGCTGGCGCTGCCCGCCGGAAAGCTCGGCGGGGTACCGCCTGGCCACGTCGGGCCCGAGCCCGACCAGGCCGAGCAGCTCGGCGACTCGGTTCGCGCGCTCGCGAGAACCGGGGTACAGCCCGTGCGCGCGCAGCGCCTCCCCGATCGCCTGGGCCGCGGTCCGCCGTGGATCCAGCGAGCCGAGCGGATCCTGGAACACCGCCTGGATGTCCCGGCGCCTGGTGCGCAGCCGCTCGCCGCTGACGGCCAGCCAGTCCTGGCCGTCGAAGCTCACCCGGCCGGACGTCGGCTCTTCCAGCCGGAGCAGCAGCCGGCCGAGCGTGGTCTTCCCGCACCCGGACTCCCCCACGAGCCCGAACGTCGTCTGGCGGCCGATCTCGAGGCTCACGCCGTCGACCGCCCTGACCACCCCGGCGGCCCGGCCGGGCCGCCACCCGCCCCGGAGCCGGTAGTGCTTGACGAGGTCCGTCGCGTCCACGACGGCCTCGGTCCCGCCCGTCATGTCTGTCCCGCCCGGGCCGTCCGGCCGGCCCAGATGAGGGCACCGTCGCTGCGCACCTGGTCCGAACGGTGGCAGGCGACAAGCCCAGATCCGGCCGGGGCGAGTTCCGGCTCCCGCGCCTCGCACACGTCGAGCCGGAGTGGGCAGCGCGGATGGAACGGGCAGCCGGCCGGGCGGTCCCTGGCCTCGGGGACGGCACCGGGGATGGCGGCCAGCCGCTGGGCGCGCGCCTCGTCCACCCGCGGCACCGCCTGGATCAGGCCCAGGCTGTACGGGTGGCCCGGCTGGGCGAAGAACTCGGCGGTCGGGGCCACCTCGACGAGCGAGCCCGCGTACATGACCAGGATCCGGTCGGCCGCCTGCGCGGCAACCCCCATGTCGTGCGTGATCAGCAGGACGGACATGCCCCGTTCGCGGCGCAGCCCGGCCAGCAGGTCGAGCACCTGGGCCTGGATGGTGACGTCAAGCGCGGTCGTCGGCTCGTCGGCGATGAGCAGGGCGGGGTTCCCGGCCAGCGCGATCGCGATCAGGACGCGCTGGCACATGCCGCCGGAGATCTCGTGCGGGAACTGCCTGGCACGCAACGCGGGATCGGTGATGCCGACCCGGGACAGCAGCTCGGTCACCCGGGCCCGCACCGCGCCGCGGCCGATGCCCGGGCGCCCCGCTCCGCCGCGGGCGATCGCCTCGGCGACCTGGTCGCCGACCCGCACCACCGGGTCGAGCGCGGCGGCCGGGTCCTGGAAGATCATGCCGATCTGGCCGCCGCGCACCCGGCGCATCTCGCGTTCCGGCAGCGCGACCAGGTCCCGGCCGCCGAACTGGACCGACCCGCTGACCCGCAGCGAGCGCGTGTGCCGCAGCAGGCCGAGGATGGCGCGCCCGGTGATCGTCTTGCCGCTGCCTGACTCGCCGACCAGGCAGACGACCTCGCCGGGCGCGATGTCGAAGCTGACGCCGCGGACCAGCGGGACCTCTCGCGGCCCGGCCAGGTACCCGATGGCCAGGTCGCGCACGGACAGCAGCGGGCCGCCCGCCCGCGGTTCGTCAGCCACCGGCCGGCTCCATCGCGTCCCGCAGCCGGTCCCCGATGACGCTGACCGCGATCACGACCAGGGCCACCGTGACCCCGGGGAAGACGGAGATCCACCAGTCCTGGTTGATGTAGCCCTGCCCGCTCGCGATCAGCGCGCCCCAGTCGAGGACGCCCTCGCTCGGCCCCAGGCCGAGGAAGTTGAGCGAGGCGGCGACGACGATCGCGACCCCGATGTTCACCGCGGCCAGGACGCTCGCCGGGGCCAGGCAGTTCGGCACGACATGCCGCCACACGATGGCGCGGCGGCGGACCCCGGTGACCACGGCGGCGTCGATGAACAGCCTGCTGCGGACCTGCAGCGCCTGGCCGCGGAGCACCCGGGCGAAGATCGGCACGGTCGACACCGATATGGCCACGATCTCGTTGGGCAGCGTCCGCGGCAGCGCCGCGATGAAGATCAAGGCCAGGAACAGGCCGGGCAGCGCGAGCAGGATGTCGACCAGCCGCATGACCAGCATGTCCACCCATCCGCCCAGGTAGCCGCCGATGATTCCGATCGCCGAGCCGACCGTGCCGCCGAGCAGCGTGCAGGCCAGGCCGACCTCCAGGGCGGGCCGGGCGCCGTAGACAAGCTCGGTGTAGATGCTCCGCCCGTACTGGTCGGTGCCGAGCGGATAGGCGCCGGACGGCGGCTGCAGCGCGGTGACGGGGTTCACCGCGGTCGGGCTGCCGCTGGCGAACAGGCGCGGGATCAGCGCCCACCCGGCCATCAGCGCGAGGAACGCGATGGCAAGGATCAGCATGGGACGGCCGCGCGGGAGCAGCCGGCGCCGCCGCCGGGGTGCGGGTCCCCAGCGGCCGAGCAGCAGCGGCAGCACGCCCTGCCCGGCGTCGGGCGCGATGACGGCCGGGCCCTCCTGCCGCGGCAGGGCACTGGCGGTGGCCGCGCGGTCGCGCGTCGCTTCGTCCATGGCGGCTCCCTCCTACCGGGCCAGCTGGGTGCGCACCCGCGGGTCGAGGCAGGCGTAGAACACGTCGACCCCGATGTTGACGACCACATAGACGGTCGCGACGATGAGCACGATCGCCTGGACCATCGGGTAGTCCTTGTCCTGGATGCCGGTGACAAGCAGGCTGCCCAGCCCCTGCCGGCCGAAGACGGTCTCGGCGACCACCGCGCCCGACAGCAGCCCGCCGAGCTGGACGCCGAGCATGGTGACCGCGGGCACCAGGGCGTTGCGCAGGACGTGGCGCAGCCATATCCGGGCCTCGCCGACCCCCTTGGCGCGCAGCGCCGCGACGAACTCCAGGTTCATCACCTCGAGCATCGAGTTGCGCACCAGCCGGATGATCACCCCGCAGGTGAACAGGGCCAGCGCGACGGCAGGCAGGACCAGCTCGGACAGGGTCCCGCTGCCGTTGGCCGGGAACAGGTGCACGGTGAAGGAGAACAGCAGGATCAGCAGCGGCCCGGTCAAGATGATCGGCATCGAGCTGCCGAGCAGGGTCACCGCGCGGATCGCGCCGTCTATCCAGGTGTCGCGGAACAGCGCGGAGACCACCCCGAGGCCCACCCCGAAGACGATCGTCAGCACCATCGCCGCGACGGTGAGCTCGACCGTGGCCATCGCCTGGGCGCCGATCTGGCCGAGCACGGGTTCCTTCGTCTCGAACGAGATGCCGAAGTTGCCGTGCAGCGCGTCCCACAGGAAGCTGCCGTACTGGCTGAGGACCGGCTTGTCCAGGCCGAACTCCACGATGATGTCGTGCCGCTCCCCCGGCGTGGTCGGCGCGCCCTGGGTGATGACGTCGACCACGTTGCCGGGCAGCACCCGCAGCACGAAGAAGATGATCAGGGTGACGCCGATGATGACCGGAACGCCGACGGCGACCCGGCGCAGCGCGACGCCGAGCACGGCCGCCCTACTTCGACAGCCAGACGCCGTAGTACATCGGGTAATCGCGCCGGTCGAACGCGAGCCCGTGCACCGAGGCGGTGGTGGCCAGGATGAACGGCTCGAGCTCGATCGGGATCGTCACCGCGTTCTGCACCACGTACTGCTGCACGTTGTCCCAGTCGGCCTGCTGAGTGGCCGGGTCGGTCGACGACAGGGCCGACGCGAGCCACCCGTCCACGGTCGGGCTGTCCAGCCGGGCCAGGTTCTCGCCGCTCTTGGTGCCGGTCGGGATCAGCGCGGAGTCGAAGAAGTCGTAGATGATGCTCGGCGAGGCGGTGATGAACGAGGTGGCGGTCATGCCGAACTTGCCCGACTCGACCGCCGCGATCGAGGTCGCCCCGCTGAGGTTGGTGATCGTCATGTCGATGCCCGCCGCCTTGAGGTAGGACTGGACGTAGACGCTCACCTCCTGCCGCAGCTCACGGTCGGGCGAACTGCCGGCGAAGGAGATGCTCAGCGTCTGGCCGTCCTTGTGCCGGTAGCCGTCGCTGCCCAGCTTCCAGCCCTGCGCGGACAGGATGCTGGCCGCCTCCTTCGGGTCGTAGGACCAGGAGTTCTGGACCGCGGGGTCGTAGTCGGCCGTGTTGGGCATGATCGGCCCCCAGGCCCGCGTGTACTCCCCCTGGTAGACGGCCTGCAAGATCTGGTTGATGTTGATCGAGTCGCGCAGCGCGACCCGCATCTGGGTGTTGTTCCACGGGACCTGCTGGGTGTTGATCAGGTACTGGTAGCCCGCTCCCGCGCCGGGCACCACGTACAGCCGGAGCGCGGGGTTGTCGCGGACGGTCTGGTAATCGGGCGGCAGGATGGTCTCGGCGGCGTCGACCTGGCCGTGCTCGAGCTGCCCCACCCGGGTGCTCACCTCGGGAACCTCGCTGAAGACGATCTTGCTGAGGCAGGCCGGACCCTTGTGGTTCAGCCCGGCAGGACCCCAGTTGTAGTTCGGGTTGCGGACCTCGGTGATGGCCTGGTTCGGCACGTTGGAGGTCACCTCGAACGGCCCGGACCCGACTGGGTGCTGGCCGAAGCCGACCGTGCCCTCCTTCTTCGCGGCGGTCGGGTCGACGATGCCGAGAAATGCCTGGCTGGCCGCCTCGAGGAAGCCGGGGTACGGGGCCGAGAAGTTGACGGTGACGCTGTAGGGGCCGTTGACCACCGAGTCCTTGTAGGGGCCGAGCAGGCTGATGGCGAACAGCGAGCCCTCGGCGGGGCTCTCGATCCGGTCGAAGGTGTACTTGACCGCCTGGGCGTTCAGCGGCGTGCCGTCGGAGAACGTCACCCCCTTGCGGAGGGTAAAGGTATAGGACGTGTCGGTGCCGTTCACCGTCCACGACGTCGCCAGCCACGGGGTGAACTGCCCGTTGCTGCCCTCGTAGACCAGGCTGTCGAAGACGCCGCGGATGACCCGGTAGGCGACGGCCTCCGGCGAGTAGCTCGGGTCGATGTCGGGAAGCACCTGCTCGTCTAGGTCGACGGTGAGCGTGCCGCCGCTGGCCGGGCAGCCCGCCACCTCCTGGTCGACGGCGGGATTGGTGCCCGCGGAGGATCCGGCGGTGCTGCTGGCTGTCGCGGAGCCGCTGCCGGACGTGCCCGGGGTGCTGCTGCAGGCGGCCACCGCGAGGACGACGGCGAAAGCGGCGACGCCGACCGCCCGTCCCCGCCTGCCGGGCGGGCGCAAACCCGACCTCCCGTTGGCCCCGACCCGTACGAACGCGGCTAGCCCCCGGCCTGCTTCACCGTCAGTCACGGCGGATCTCCCTGTCTCTAGCATTGTCTATTATCTCTATCAGATATATAGGATTGTGTCATGATCCGCCAGCACCCCGGATCCGGGCCCCGGGCTGTCCCCCGCCTCC
>JASHTQ010000526.1 GCA_030040475.1 Streptosporangiaceae bacterium | reverse complement strand
GTCAGCGGGCGCAGCGCGCCGAGGAGCTCGGACTTGGACGCCCGCCAGGAGTCCAGGCCGTTGCCGTCCGGCGGCTCGGCCAGGACCGTGGCCAGGACCTGCAGCAGGTGGTTCTGGATGACGTCCTTGATCGCGCCGGTCTTGTCGTAGAAGCTGCCCCGGTCGGAGACGTCGAAGTCCTCCGCCATCGTGATCTGAATGCTCTGCACGTAGGTCCGGTTCAGCAGCGGCTCGATGATCGAGTTCGTGAACCGGACGAACATGAGGCTGTCCACCGGTTCCAGGCCCAGCCAGTGGTCGACCCGGTAGATCGCGTCCTCGGCGAAATAGGACTGCAAGGTTGCGTTCAGCTGCTGGGCACTGGCCACGTCGTTGCCGAACGGCTTCTCCACCATGATCCGGCCGCCTTGCGCGCGCCCGGCGTGCGCGATGCCCTCGGCTATGCGGCCGAAAATCCCCTGAGGCACCTCCAGGTAGAACAGCGCCGACTGCCCCTGCCCCATCGCCTCTGACATGGCCTGATAGGTGGCCGGGCCGTCCAGGTCGCCGTCCACGTAGCGGAGCAGGCCCAGCATCTTGGCCGCGGCCGCGCTGCCCGGGTCCATGTTGTTCAGCTTCAGCGAGGCGACCGCGTAGTCGCGGAACTGCTCGAGCCCGAATCCGCTCTTGGCCACCCCGACCACTGGCACGTCGAGCACGCCCCGCTCGACCAGCCCCACCAGGGCCGGAAACGTCTCAAGCTTGGCCAGGTCACCGGTGGCCCCGAAGATCACCAGCGAGTCAACGTGGTCACTGCTCATCTCTGCCCTCTCGACTTTCTGCTCGTAACACGGGGCCCTCAACGCGGGCACTCCACGCGGGTCCTCTTCGCGGGCCCGGCACGGGCCTTTCTGGCCAAGGCCCACTCCCCATCCTGCCGCACCCCCTTCCTGCCGTCGCCGCGGGGAATAGTTAGGCGGCCGGGTTGTTGAGATACATGCAAACGCATATATCTTGGAGGCAGGCCATGCAGTTCGGGATCTTCTCGGTCAGTGACATCACCCGGGATCCCGTGTCCGGGAAGACGCCGAGCGAGGCGGAGCGGATCGACGCGGTCGTGCAGATCGCGCAGAAGGCCGAGGAGGTCGGGCTCGACGTGTTCGCGATCGGCGAGCACCACAACCCGCCGTTCTTCTCCTCGTCGCCGACGACGCTGCTCGCGTATGTCGCGGCAACCACGAAGCGGCTCATCGTGTCCACCGCGACGACGCTGATCACCACCAACGACCCGGTGCGGATCGCGGAGGAGTACGCGATGCTGCAGCACCTGTCGAAGGGCCGGATGGACCTGATGCTCGGCCGCGGCAACACCGCCCCGGTGTACCCGTGGTTCGGCCAGGACATCAGGCAGGGCCTGCCGCTCGCGCTGGAAAACTACAACCTGCTGCACCGGCTGTGGCGCGAGGACGTCGTGGACTGGGACGGGAAGTACCGCACCGCGCTGCAGGGCTTCACCTCGATCCCGCGGCCGCTGGATGACGTGCCCCCGTTCGTGTGGCACGGCTCGATCCGCAGCCCCGAGATCGCCGAGCAGGCCGCCTACTACGGCGACGGCTTCTTCGCCAACAACATCTTCTGGCCGAAGGAGCATTACATCCGGCTGATCCGGTTCTACCGGCAGCGCTACGCCCACTACGGCCACGGCACGGAGCAGCAGGCCATGGTCGGCCTGGGCGGGCAGGCGTACATCGCCAGGAACTCCCAGGACGCCAGGCGGGAGTTCCGCCCTTACTTCGACGAGGCGCCGGTCTACGGGCACGGGCCGTCGATGGAGGACTTCATGGACCTCACCCCGCTGTCGGTGGGCAGCCCGGCCGAGGTCATCGACAAGACCCTGACCTTCCGCGAGCACTTCGGCGATTACCAGCGCCAGCTGTTCCTCGTCGACCACGCGGGCCTGCCGCTCAAGACCGTGCTCGACCAGCTTGACCTGCTCGGCGAGGAGGTCGTCCCGGTGCTGCGGAAGGAAATCGCCGCCCGGCAGGACCCGCAGGCCCCCGAGGCTCCCACCCATGCGAGCCTGGTCAGGGCGAAGTACGGCGACCGGGCCCCGCGCCAGCCGGTCCCGAACGCGAACCGCGGCGACAACGTCACCGGCGGTTCTCCCTACACCGACACCGACCCGCAGTCCGCCGCCGAGTATCCGGAGCCGTGATGCCGGCCAGCAGGAACCTTGCCAACGACGCCTGGGAGGCACTGCTGTCGGCCCACGCGGCGCTGATGAAGCGGTTCGCCGCCGAGGACATCTGGGACGACATCTCGATGCGGGAGTACGACGTGCTGTACACGCTGTCCAAGTGCGACGGCCCGCTGCGCCTGACCGAGCTGAACCGGCACGTCCTGCTCAGCCAGCCGGCCCTGTCCCGCCTGGTGGACCGGCTCGCCGAGCGCGGCCTGGTCGAGCGGCACGCCGACGCCGCCGACGGGCGCTGCGTCTTGCTGTCGCTCACCCAGACAGGCCGGGACCGGCAGCACGAGGTGGGACGCAGGCACGCCCGCAGCGTCGCCCGCGCCGTCACCGCAGAACTGGATCCAGGCGAACTCCGCCAGCTGGAGGCGATCTGCCTGAAGCTGGCGCAGAAGGAGGACATTCGCTCATGAACGAACCGCAGACGTTCAGGCTCGTGGTGGTCAGCGCCGGCACCGGCGACCCCTCCTCGACCCGGCTGCTGGCCGACCGGACCGCCGAGCACGTGGCGGCGCTGGCGGCCAGGCACGGGAACACGGTGAGGGTCAGCGTCATCGAGCTACGCGAGCTCGCCGCCGACGTCTCCACCGCGCTGGTGTCCGCGCTGATCACGCCGAAGCTCCGGCTGGCGATCGCCGCCCTCGGCGAGGCCGACGGCATCATCGCGGCCACGCCGGTCCACAAGGCCGGCCCCAGCGGCCTGTTCACGTCGTTCTTCGGCGTCCTCGACAACGACCTGCTGATCGCCAAGCCGGTCGTGCTCGCCGCCACGGCGGGGACCGCCAGGCACGCCCTGGTCGCGGACGACCAGATGCGCCCGCTGTTCGCCTACCTGCGCACCATGACCGCGCCGACCTCGCTCTTCGCGGCCCCGGAAGACTGGAGCGATCCGGCCCTGGACAAGCGCATCGACCGCGCCGCGACCGAACTCGTCCTGCTGATGGAGAGCGGCTTCGCCCGCAAGATCAGGGACGAGTCCTGGCAGAGCTACCAGCACGAGTTCGGCAGCGCGGGCGGAACCGAGGTCTCCGTCGACCTCGACACCGACCTCATGCGCCTCGCCACCGGCGGCTCCGCCACCTGACACCCGCGCCCCGCCGACCGCCCGACCCAGCCCCCTCATTTCCGCCAATACCCCGACCTCACATTGAGACATTTCGGGCACGCATCATTATCGCGGGCAGTTCGGGTCGATTTCCGACCGTTTCTGCCCGCGATCATGAAAGTCCTGCCGTGGAACATCCGCCGTTCACGGATTTTTGATGACGGGTCAATGATGTTCATGTCCCGTTAACAGCGTCACCGCTACGTTAAGACCCGATGCCGTTTCCGGAAATAACGGAAAGTGATCATGAAAGGTCCTCGGTCCGCTCCGCGGCCGTGAGCTGCGTGAGTGTGCTGCCTGACCGTCCTGGATTGCGTAGACGCCACGGCCTGGCAGCGACCGCAGTTTCCCGGGAATGGCTGAAGAATTGACCGGCCATCCAGGAAGGGAAGCCTCATCATGCCTGAAGGCTCGTTTAGGTTCGCCCCCGCCAGACGCCTGCGGCGCCCGGCCGCACTGCTGGCGGCGCTCATCGCCGGCGCCGGACTCGCCGTCGTGTCGGGCAGCGCGGCCGGGGCGGCGCCGACGGTCACAAGCCAGCCCGCGGCCGCGGCGTCGACGATATGCCCGGGGGCTACCGTCGCCGCGTTCGGCCCGAACGTGTGCGTCTTCAACGACACGATGAGCCAGGCGACGATCCAGGCCGACCTCGACAACATCTCGACCCAGCAGGTCCCCGTCGCCAGCCAGTTCGACAGCCAGCGTTACGCGGTCCTGTTCCAGCCCGGGACCTACGGATCGTCGGCCGATCCGCTGGTGTTCCAGGTCGGGTACTACACCGAGGTCGCCGGCCTCGGCCTCATGCCCCAGGACACGGTCATCGACGGCGCCATCGAGGTGTACAACAACCTGTGCACCGCGGGCACCTCGAACTGCAACTCCGACGATAACTTCTGGCGGTCGCTGTCCAACCTGACCCTCAACGTGGACCTGCCGAGTTCAGCGCCGGCCTACGCCCCGCCGGTCGTGGACGCTTACGGGGCAGGCTGCGCAAACAGCGAGGAAAGCTGGTCGGTGTCCCAGGCCGCCCCGATCAGGCGGGCCATCATCAACGGCAGCGTGGTCTTCCAGGACTACTGCGCAGCGGACGATTACGCCAGCGGCGGCTTCATCGCCGACAGCAAGGTCAGCGGCGATCTCGACTTCTACGGCAACCAGCAGTACATGGTCCGCAACTCCGCCATAGGCGGCGCGAATGGCTGCCCGAACGGCCTGTGGAACATGGTCTACTCCGGCGTACAGGGCGCGCCGTCTGCGGTCTTCACCGGTCAGTGCCAGCAGAACACGGTCCTGTCCTCGAGCCCGGTCACCGAGGAGGAGCCGTTCCTCTACACCGACTCAAGCGGCGGATACCACGTCTTCGTCCCTGCCGTCCAGCACGGCTCGTCGGGCCCGTCATGGGCCGGCGGCACCGAGGCCGGCACGTCAATCCCGCTGTCCAGTTTCTTCGTGGCCAGCCCCAGCACGCCCACCCTTGCTATCAACCTCGCGCTGACAGCGGGCAAAAACCTCATCCTGACCCCCGGCGTCTACGACCTCGACCAGCCCATCGTGGTCGATCGCCCCAATACCGTGGTCCTGGCCCAGGGCTTCGCCACCCTCGTACCGCAGCACGGCAACGCCGCCATCGCCGTCGTGCCCAATGACGGGGTGAAATTGTCCGGCCTCATCATCGATGCGGGCCCGGTCAACTCACCGGTCCTGCTCTCGGTCGGCGTCCCCGGCCCGGGCAGCGCCAACGATCCGGATCTCATCCAGGACGTCTTCTTCCGGATCGGCGGCGCGGAGACCACGCCCGTCAGCGCGACGGTCAGCCTGCTGGACAACGCCAGCGACTCGATCATCGACGACGTGTGGGCCTGGCGCGCCGACCACGGCAACGACGTGGGCTGGACCAGAAACACCGCGAGCACCGGCCTTGTCGTGACCGGAAACGACGTAACCGCCTACGGCCTGGCCGTCGAGCACTACCAGAAGAACGAGGTTATCTGGAGCGGCCAGGGCGGGACGGACGTCTTCTTCCAGAACGAGCTGCCCTACGACCCGCCCAGCCAGTCTGCCTGGATGGCGTCGCCGACGCAGGATGGTTACCCTGCCTTCCTCGTCAGCCCGAACGTCAAGACCTTCACGGGCTACGGCTTGGGTAGCTACGTGGTCTTCATCGACACCTCAGCCACACTGTTTGACGCTGAGGCCTTCGAGTCACCCGACACACCCGGCGTCCAGTTCCACAACATCTTCACGGTATGGATCGGTGGCTCGGGCGGGGACACTTCGATCATCAACGGCGTCGGAGGCCCGGACACTTCGACCAACCCAGGCGTCGTGGAGCCGTTGGACATCCCCAGCTATCCGTGACGCAAGCCCTCGCATAAAGTTTTGCCCAGGCACCGGGATCCCGGTGCCTGGGCAAAGACAGTCGGCGGGTCCGTGGTACGGACAGACCCGCCGACGCCCCCCCGCCGCAGTTTGAATGTCAGAAGGGCAAATGCGGCTGTCTATGCCAGCCTGCCTTGCAGATCTACCGACTTCCTACCGCGGCCTCCACGCAGGATCCGCGCGCTCTAGACGCAGGACTGCGTGACATTATCCCAGTTCGTGCCCGCCGGGCAGTCCTGGGAGATGTACTTGCCTGCTGGGTGGACGGTCGCCGCCGAGGCGAACTGGACCGGCCCGCAGATGGTGAAGACGGCCGCCGCCAGTGCGATCGGGGCCAGGATACGACGCGTGACTGCGCGCATGATCATTTCCCTTTCAGGGGTTGGGAGGAAGAGTTGAAGCGAGCAACTTGATGACCGCGGCACTCGCGTCCTCCACCGTCCGGCCGAACGGTGGAGAGGAGGCTGGCCTACCTCCACGCGGGTGTCATGTGCGCGCGACTATTCTCGACACCTAGCTAGATGTCGTGACGTTGAGGCATTTCACACCGGGCCGGCCCTACGCCGCCCCCGGTACTGCCGCCTTGTTGTCAAAATGACTGTAACTCGGCGGCCGTGTTCTCGTCAATACGACACGAATTATTTCTTGTCAGGAACACACTAACGATCTTGTCAGGGGCACATTAACGGTATGCTCTGAGCATGATCGTCAACGAGCTCCCAACCCTCACCCTGGCCGTTGACCTGGCAATCTTGACCGTCCGCGAGAACGAGCTCCAGGTCCTCGTCATCGAGCGCGGCATCGAGCCGTACCGTGGTCAGTCCGCCCTGCCCGGCGGGTTCGTGCTGGACGGCGAGGACCTGCTCGAGGCGGCAAGACGCGAGCTTGCCGAGGAGACCGGCCTGGACCTGGAGCGCACGAACCTGCACCTGGAGCAGCTGGCCACCTACGGCCGCCCCAACCGCGATCCGCGCGGCCGGGTGGTCAGCGTGGCCTACCTTGCGATCGCCCCGAACCTGCCCATCCCGGCCGCCGGCTCCGATGCCAGCGGCGCCCGCTGGGCCTCGGTCAAGGACGTGCGGACCACGCTCGCGTTCGACCACACCCAGATCCTGGACGACGCGGTCGAACGTGCCAGGGCCAAGCTGGAGTACACGACGCTGGCCGCCCTCTTCTGCGGGAGCGAGTTCACCATCGGCGACCTGCGCCACGTGTACGAGGTCGTCTGGAACATGACCCTCGACCCGAGGAACTTCAGCAGGAAGGTCGCCAACAGCGAGGGATTCGTCGAGCCCACCGGCGGCAAGCGGATACCGGAGACGGGCCGCCCGGCCGCGCTGTACCAGCGCGGCAAGGCCCAGGCACTCATCCCGCCCCTGACTCGCAGCGGCTCGGCCGCACCCTAACGCCCGTCGCGGTGAACAATCCGGTCCTGCGCCAGGACCCCGTTCACCTCGTACAGCTCCGTTATCCTGGCCCACGCTACGTCGGCAGCCGCGGCGTCTCCCCGCTCGGCCACCGCACGTGCCAGCCCGGCCAGCGCCCTGACCTCCAGATAGGCAGCGCCGCACCCGGCGAACACCGACACGGCCGTCTCCAGCGCCGCGATCTGCTGATCCGCCTGTTTCTCCGCCCGCCGCAGCCCGGCCACCGACAGCCACGTCCGGCCCTCGAGGGCGGCGTCGGCTCCGTCCTGGGCCAGCTTGACCGCCTCGGTGAGGAACCGCTCTGCCACGCCATGCATATCCTGGCGGGTGGCGACCTGGCCCAGCCCGTGCAGCGCGTACGCCCGCCCGATGCCGCCGCCCTCGCCGAAGACATCGAGGACGGCGTCGAACGCGGCCTGGGCCTCGTCGATGTCGCCAGCGGCGACGCAGGTCTGCCCGATCCAGTACCGGGTCTGCGCGACCAGCCGCCCGCCGCCGAGTTCGACGGCCAGGTTCTGCGACTCCTCGAGAATCCGGCGCGCATTGGCGAAGTCGCCCTGATCGAGGTAGTTCTGGCCGATGAAGCGCAGGGTCTGCCAGTGCCCGACGGTGTCGCCGCTGGTGATGTAGCAGAACAGCGCCTGGTTGAACAGCGCCATCGGCCGGGTGAGGTGGCCCTGCCGCCGCAGCGCGTTGGCGAGCGTGCGCATCGCGATGGCCTGGCCATGCACGTCACCGGACTCGGTCAGCAACTCCGCCGCCCGCTCCAGGTCGGCTATGTCCGACCGCCCGTCGGAGCGTCGGCTGGCGACCAGGGTCGGCTGGTTGAGGCAGGCGAGCACGATGCCCTCGCCGCGCAGGTCGCCCGCGTTCCTGCAGGCCTGCAGCGCCGTGGTGTGCGTTGCCTGCCAGTCGTCGAAGTACCCGCTGATGCCGTAGAACTCGTGCGCCGATACGGCCAGGTCCCAGCAGGTCTCGGTGAGTCCGAGCGCGGCGCAGTGCTCCACCGCCGCGCGGATGTTGGCGCGCTCCCGCTCGAACCAGTCCCGCGCCGACGCCGCCACCTCGGCCAGCACGCCGGGCACGGTGAACGGCCAGTCGGGCACCGCGCCGTGCACGATCTCGAAGTCGCCGCCGTACAGGCCCGCGTGCGCCCGCCGCACCAGGGTGAGCAGCGCCCGGTAGACCCGCTCAGCGACCGCCCCGGCCGCGCCCTGGTAGTCCGCCAGCGCGCGCCGGCGGGCATACTCCCTGGTCAGGTCGTGGAAGCGGTACCGCATCTGGGCCGGCACGGGCTCGATCATGAAGCTCGCGGTGAGCTGCGACAGGGCCGCGTCCGCATCCGCGCCGGTGCCCGCGAGCAGGGCGTCGGCCGTCCATCGCCCGAATACCGTCAACCCGGTCAGCCCGAGCCCGAGGAACAGCTGGCGTGCGCCGGCGTCCAGCCGCTCGAACCCGGCCCCGATGGTCCGCGCCACGCTGAACTCACGGTATTCGAACCCCTCGGGTCCCTGCCGGGCGAGGCGGTCGGCGAGCTCGGCGGTCGGCCGCGGATAGTCGTGGACCCGCAGCGCCCCGGCGATGCGCAGGGCCAGCGGCAGGCCGCCGCACAGGCTGACGACGCGCCCGACCGCGTCCAGGTCGTCTTCCGGGTCCAGGCCGGCGTCGCGGACCACGCCGAGGAACAGCTCGGTGGCCTCCGGGCGCCCCAGCGGCTCCAGCGGGGCAACGTGGTGGGCGCCGTGCAGTTCGGGCAGCCGCTGGCGGGCCGTGACGAGCACCGCGCAGCGCGGGTTGGCGGGCACAAGCTCGGCCACCTGGGATCCGCCCGCGGCGTCATCGAGCACCACGAGCACCCGCCGGCTGGCCATCATCGTCCGGTAGGCCGCAAGCCGCTCGGCCTTCGTCTCGGGCACGCGGCGCACGCCGAACGCGCGCAGGAACTGCGCGAGCACCTCGCCGGTATCGGCCGCGCCGCCGCGCAGTTCCATGAACAGCTGGCCGTCCGGGTACCGGTCGGCCGAGGCGTGCGCGGCACGCAGCGCGAGCGCCGTCTTGCCGATCCCGCCGGGTCCCGAGATCACCACCACCGGCGCCGCGGGACGGCGTTCGCTGCGAAGCAGCCACACCACCTCGGCCCTCAGGTCGTCGCGGCCGACCAGGTCCGCGGTCGGCGGCAGCTGGCGCGGCACGGCTGCGGAGACCGGCGCGGGCGCCCCGGCCCGCCGCTCGATCGCGGACTGCGCCGACTCGATCGCTTCCTCGTCGCCCGAGCCGATGGCGAAGTGCAGGTTCCGCAGCAGCGTGTCCGGGTCGCCTGCCGTCTCCTCGGTCAGCGCGTCCTTGTAGCGCTCGTAGGCCTGAGTCGCATCGGCCGGGTGCCCGGACCGGTAGGCGGCCAGCATCAGCTGCTCGCACAGCCGCCGGTCCGTCGGGTAGTAGGCGGCCAGCCTGATCAGCTGGTCCAGCACGTGCTCGTGATTGCCGCGCGCAAGCTCCAGCTCGAACAGCCGCACGGCGGCCCGCCGGTGCCGCTGCTCCAGCGAGATCTGCTCCTGCCGGAACGCCGAACCGGGCACGTTGGCCAGCGGACGCGGGCCGCGCCACAGCCGCAGCGCCCGCTTCAGGCAGCCGATCTCGTCCTCGGTGCGGTGCTCGACCCCGGCCTCGTCGGCATCGCGGACCAGCCGCTGGAACAGCAGCGAGTCCACCTCGTCCTCCACGACGCGAATCTCGTACCCGAACCCCAGGTGAGTGACCATGTCGTCGCCGCGGCCGATGGTCTTGAGCAGGTCGCGGACGTCCTTCGCCCGTTTGTGGAGCTGCGCCTCGGACATCTCGCCGCCCCACGCCGCACGGATCAGATCGGCCTTGGACATTCGCCGGTTGGCGTTGATCAGCAGGGTGGCCAGCACGATCAGGGTGGGTCCGACCGGCAGCTTGATCTCATCGCCGTGCCGGCCGATCTTCAGGTCGCCCAGCAGCGAATAGATCATCCCAATCACCCCCCAGAGCGCATCAAGCTCAGTATGCGAGCTTTGCGCCGTATAGGGAATGCCCGCCAGCGCCCGGAAGCATCGCGGAAGGCCTCCGGTAGTTCCGCCTGCTGAACTGGCCGCCACACAGCAGACGAGCACACGAGCGCGGAATGGACGGAGGTGAAGGATCATGACGCAGCCCACCGGCCGCGCAGGCACCCCGCACGCGGCGCCCTCCGCCCGTTGCCACGGGCGGCTGGGCGCGATCATCGACAGCGAACGCCGTGCATTAAGACCCATCGGCAGCAGCGCGCACGAGGTAGCCGAGCGAACGGGCGCGCTGCTTCTTGACCTGTTCGAGCTGCCGACCGTCCATATCTTCCAGGGCGTGCGCCCGACGGCCGCGGACGCCCCGCGCATCGCGCACGTGATCATCGCCGGGCGCCAGGTCGTCCTCGTCGAGTCGGTGGCCTGGCCTCCCGGCCGCTACGAGGCGGCCGCGACCGGCCGGATCTACTGCGACGGCGCGTACATCGGGCAGTCCGTGCGGCCGCTGATGGATGCCGTCCGCTACTGGCGCGCCACCTTGCCGCCCGGCCACTGGGTCAGCGCGCTGGTGGTCGTGCACCCGGTCGTCGCGGGCGACCTGGCCCTGCCGGCGTCGACCACACGCGGCCTGGCCTGGGCGCGCGCCGACGACGCGGTGCACGACATCAGGGTCCGCCTTTCCCGGGTGCGGCAGGCGATTAACATGAAGGCAGTAGCCGCGCTGGTCGCGGCGACGGCCGAGGACGAACGGTAACCGCCTGCACCGATCCCCCGGGGAGTTGGCCATGGGCTTGTTTTCCAGGTTCCGGTCCCGCCGGTCCGCCACGGTTGCGGACGACCCGGATGAGGTACCCAGCCTGCTCCGCTACCGGTACGAGGATCCCTCGCGAGCCGACCTGGAGCGGGCCGTCGCAGCGGACGTCGAGGCGGTTGAGCAGGACGACAAGTACTTCGGCGGGCAGGCGCCCGGCGACCCGGAGCACCCCGAGCGCCCCGAGCGCCCCGAGCGCCCGGACCACCCGCAGCGCCCCGAGCGCTAGCCGCTAATCCCGCGCCGCCGCCACCGTCCGGGCCAGCGGGACTCCCGCCATCGCGCCGAACGTCATCACCGCCGCCAGCCAGGTAAGCGTCACCGCCAGCGCGTGCCCGGAAACCGCGGCCGCGGCACCGTGCCCGCCGTCAAGGGTGAGGAACAGGCTGCCGAACGTCGCCACCCCGATGGCCTGCCCGAGCTGGATCGTGGTGGTGAGCAGCCCGCTGGCGTCCGCGGCGTGCCGCAGCGGCACCCGGACCAGGGAGTGCGTCACCAGCGGGCTGAAGGCCAGCGCCAGCGCCGCGCAGGTGACCACGAGCGCGACCTGGAGCAGGAGGCCGCCGTGCCCGCCCGAGCGCATGTCGAGCGCCACCGCGAGGTAGCCGAACACCGCCACGCCGCACCCGACCGGGGGCAGCAGGTGGTGCACGGACCCGGGCAGCCGCCGCCAGAAATACCCGCAGCAGCCGAACACGAGCGCGCACGGCGCGAACGTCAGCCCCGCCCGCAGCGCGCTGTCGCCGAGGCCCGCCTGCAGGTGCAGCGCGAAGCTGAACAGGAAGCCGCCGTAGGCGATCATGAGCACCGCCACCGCGGCAAGCCCTGGCACCAGCCCCGGCGCGCGCAGCACCTCAAGGTTGAGCAGCGGGTCGCCGCCCCGGTCCGAGACCCGCCGCTCGACGACCACGAACGCCACCGCGAGCAGCAGGCCCAGCGCGATGCACGCCAGCACCCACCCGGGCCAGTCCTCCTGGTGCCCGAGCATCAGCGGCAGCACCACGAGGAACACCGCGGGCACCGCGATGCCCAGCCCGGCCAGATCGAGCCGCCGCCCGCGCCCCGGCACGTCGGCGGCCACCAGCCGGGGCACCAGGGCGAGCACCGCCAGGCCGATCGGCACGTTGACAAGGAACACCGGCCGCCACGCCGTGCCGAACAGGTTCGCGGTCACCAGCGCGCCGCCGATCACCTGCCCGGCGACGAACCCTGAGGACAGCACGGCCGTGTACGCGCTCAGCGCCCGCGCCCGCGCCGCGCCGTCGAACCGCACCTGGATGACGCTCATGACCTGCGGCATCATCGCCGCCGCGCCCGCGCCCTGGACGAACCTCGCGCCGATGAGCACCCCGATCCCCGGCGCGATCCCGCAGGTCAGCGACGCCAGGCTGAACACGGCCACCCCTGCGCTGAACATCCGCCGCCGCCCGTAGATGTCTCCGAGCCGCGCGCCCGTGATCAGCATCATCGCGTAGCTCACCGTGTACCCGGACACGACCAGCTGGAGTTCTGCCCCCGACGCGTGCAGTGACCGGCCGATCGTCGGCATCGCGACATTCACGATCGTCACGTCAAGCAGCGCCATGAACTGCCCGGCGAGCAGCACGATCAGCATCAGCCAGCGCCCCCGCGCCGCCGTCGCCGAATCCCGCACCCGGGCGTCGGTTGTCGTCGTCATACCCTGAGCCTGCGCCCGGAGCCGCCAGCGTGGTGAGAGCCTGCCGATCCTGGTGTTACCACTACCCGGCTAACTCGCCACAGATCATTTTTTTATTCCGAACGAACGGTGGTGTTTCCCCCGGTGCCGTGCTGCCGCCACCGGGCTAGAGTCGGCAGCAGGCATCGAGGCCACTGGATCAAGGAGGTCGGCGTGGCGAGTTCTCATCTGACCGTAGGAGCCGGAGACCATCACGTCGTGGCCGTGCACGGCTGGTTCGGCTCGGCTCGGGGCTGGGGCTCGCTGCCCGACTGGCTGGACCGGTCGGCGTACTCCTGGGCGTTCATGGACCTGCGCGGCTACGGCGACCGCAGGGACGTCCCAGGGGACTACACCATCGAGGAGGCGGCGGCCGACGCGATCGCCGTCGCCGACGACCTGGGCTGGGACCGCTTCTCCGTGGTCGGCCATTCGATGGGCGGCAAGATCGCCCACCAGGTGCTGCTGCAGGCGCCGGACCGGGTGCGCAAGCTCGTCGGCATCAGCGCGGTGCCCGCCACCGAGGTACCGTTCGACGACCAGGGCTGGGCACTGTTCTACGGTGCGGCGGGCAACGCGGGCAACCGGGCCGCGATCATCGACTTCACCACAGGGAACAAGCTGACCAAGACCTTCGTCAACCACGTCGTCCAGTACTCGCTCGACTACTCAACCGAGGAGGCGTTCGCCGCCTACCTGCAGGCGTGGGCGAAGGACGACTTCTCCGCCCAGCTCAAGACCGACACGACCACCCCGGTCAAGCTGATCGTCGGCGTCAACGACCCGGCCCTGTCCGCCGACGTGATGGAGCAGACCTGGCGGGTCTTCTTCCCCAGCGCCGAGCTGACCATCCTCCCCGACGCCGGCCACTACCCGATGTTCGAATCCCCCGTCGTCCTCGCCACCTCCATCGAGGAGTTCCTCGCCCAATAATGACCCAGCCCCCCCGGCCCGGCGCCACCCCACCAACCCTGCGGCCCGACACCGAGGTCGTCTTCGACCCGGCCACCTACACGAGCGGGGTGCCGTTCGAGGCGCTGGCCCGGCTGCGCCGCGATGTCCCGGTGGCGTGGGTACCTGAGGTCCCGGTGCTCGGCTGGCCGGCCGGGCCGGGGTTCTGGCTGGTGCTCCGGCACGCCGACGTCGAATCGGTGCTGCGCCGGCCCGAGCTGTTCTCCTCTGCGCTCGGCGCGACGCAGATCAGGGACCCGGCGACGCCGCAGGCGCTGGACTACGTCCGCCGGATGATGCTCAACATGGACCCGCCCGAGCACTCCAGGCTGCGCCGGCTGCTCGGCCGCTCGTTCACCCCGCGGGCGGTCGCCCGGCTCGAGGACGGGATCCGCGGGCACGCGCGGGCCATCTGCGCCCGCGTCTTCGCCGGCCCGGGCGGGGAATGCGACTTCGCCAAGGACGTCGCCGCCGACCTGCCGCTGCTCGCGCTGGCGGACGTGCTCGGCGTGCCCGAGCAGGACCGCTGGCTGCTGTTCGACTGGTCCAACCGGGTGATCGGGTACCAGGATCCCGACTACGCCTCCTCGGCCGAGTTCGACCCGGCGGCCGGCACGCCGATGGCCGCCGAGGCGCTCGCGCTGCGCCCGGTCCCCGGCCCTGACGGCCGGATGCCCGACCCCCGCACCCGCGAGGGCATGCCGGACCTGTACGCCTACGCCCACCTGCTGGCCGAGGAGAAACGCCGCCGTCCTGGCGACGACGTGATGTCGATCCTGCTCGCCCAGGCGGACGACGGCGGCCGGGTCTCGGCGGCCGAGTTCGAGAACATGTTCTGGCTGTTCGCCGTGGCGGGCAACGAGACGCTGCGCAACGGCCTGCCCGGCGCCTGCATCGCGCTGCTCGAGCACCCCGGGGCTCAGCAGGCGCTGCGCGCCGACCCGGCCCTGCTGCCGGTCGCGGTGGACGAGATGCTGCGCTGGTGGACACCGGTCATGACGTTCCGCCGTACCGCGACCCGCGACTGCGAACTGGGCGGCCAGCCCGTCCGTGCCGGGGACAAGGTAGTCGTCTCGTTCACCTCGGCCAACCGCGACGACGCGGTCTTCGCCGACCCCGACCGCTTCGACATCCGCCGCCACCCCAACCCCCACCTGGTCTTCGGCCACGGCCCGCACTTCTGCCTCGGCGCCCACCTGGCGCGCAGCCAGATGCGCGCGCTGTTCGGGGAGGTGCTGGCCCGCACGTCGGCTCTGGCCTACGCGGGCCGGCCCACCTACCTGCGCTCGAACTTCCAGCGCGGCGTCAAGCGCCTCCCGGTCGCCTGGACCTCGGCCTAGCCGGCCAGATCGCCTAGATCGCGTCGAACGTGTCCGGGTCGGGGCCGGTTCGCTCGTTCCGGTTCAGTGCGCTGATCGCCTCGACCTCCTCGGCCGACAGGCCGAAGTCGAACAGGTCGATGTTCTCCCTGATCCGCTCCGGGGTGACCGACTTGGGGAAGACGATGTCGCCGCGCTGCAGGTGCCAGCGCAGCACGACCTGGGCCGGGGTCTTGGCCGCCCGCTTGGCGATCACCCCGATCTCGGGGTCGCCCAGGACGTTGCCCCGGCCGAGCGGCGACCAGGCCTCGACCGCCATCTGGTGCTCCGAGCAGAACGCGCGCACCTCGTCCTGGGTCAGGTAGGGGTTGACCTCGATCTGGTTGACCGCTGGGATGATCTCGGTCTCCCCGTGCAGTCGCCGCAGGTGGTGAGGCTGGAAGTTGGACACGCCGATCGACCGGGCACGCCCGTCACGGTAGAACTCCTCGAGGGTCTTCCAGGTCGACACGTAGTCGCCGTCGTACCTGGTCGGCAGCGGCCAGTGGATGAGGAACAGGTCGAGGTAGTCGAAGCGGAGCGCCTTGAGCGACTCGTCGAAGCCCCGGCGGGCGTCGTCGGGCCGGTGCGCGTCGTTGCTGAGCTTGCTCGTGACGTACACCTCGGCGCGGTCCAGGCCGGATCGCCTGATCGCCTCGCCGACCTCCCTCTCGTTGCCGTAACCCTCCGCCGTGTCGATATGCCGGTAGCCGGCCTTCAGCGCGGTGCTGACCGCGGCCACGGTGTCCTTCGGCTTGACGAGGAAGACGCCGAACCCGAGCTGGGGGATCTGCTGGCCGTTGTTCAGCGTGATGTTCGGTATGGCGGTCATGGATGTCACCGTGCCCACTCCTGCCCGGTCTACGCCTCGGCCAGGTGAGCGGCCAGTTCGGCGCGGAACCTGTCCGGCTGGTCCAGGTGCGGCCCGTGGCCGGAGTCCTCGATCACCACCTCGCGGTACCGGCCGCCCGCCGCCGCGTAGCCGCCGAGCACGGCCCGGGTCTGCGCCACCATGGGCTGCGGTGGCCAGGCCTGATCGCCCGGCCAGCCGGGGATCGCGCCGATGGAGCCCAGGTAGGCAAGGTCGTACAGGGAGGTGTCGGAGACGATGACGTCGTCCGCGCCGCGCAGCCACAGCACCGGCGGCTTGGGCTGCACCCCGGAGAGGTCGGCGATCCTGAAGTGGGTGGGCGCCATCGTGTTGAGCACGCCGCGGTCGCCGGGCGCGAAGCCCGGCCAGGCGGCCACGGGACGCGAGTCGCCCGGGTAGAAGTCGTCGCCGAGCCTGGTGGACAGCATGGACTCCACGAAGATGTCCAGGTGCTCCGGCACGTGCGGCGGCTTGACGTAGTGCGCCAGCAGCACCTGCCGCGGCGAGAGCACGCTGTCGGCGGTCCGGTCCCGGCCCGCCAGCCGCTCCACGAACTCCGGGTTGCCCGCCCCCCCGCCCGAGCCCGCCCCGTACGGGTCGCACAGCATGCCGTCGATTCCCTTCGTGCCGCCGAACCCGAGCGGCGACACCGGATCCACCAGGGTCAGCGACGCGACCCGGTGCGTTCCCGGCCGGTCCACCAGGTACTGCAGCACCACCCCGCCGCCCATGCTCCAGCCCACCAGGTGCACGAGGTCCAGGCCGAGGGCGTCGATCGCGGCGCCCAGGTCGTCGGAGTAGTCGCGCAGCCCGCGGGTGGCGTCCACGGGTTCGGGGTCGGTCTCACCGAACCCGCGCAGGTCGATCGCCAGCGGCCGGTATTCCTCCGGCAGCGCCAGCATGGTCGGCTGCCAGAACAGCGACGACGAGACGTTGCCGTGCACGAACAGCACCGCCGGGCCGCCGCGCCCGGTCACCGAGAGCCCGGTCACCGAAAGCACGGCCACCGTCAGCCGGTCGGTGCCTACTCGCTGCGAGTTGACGCCTGGCAGCAGCTTGTCCATTGCTCCTCCTCGGGGGCGACCCGCGCGCACGGCGTCGTAAGGTTACTACGGGTCAGGAGTCGAGAGGAGCTGGCAGATGCCCGACGAGAAGCGCCATGAGTCGGAGGACCTTGAGGACTACGAGGTCGAGGACTCCTACGACACGCTGGACGGCAGGCTCGGCGACGATCCCCTCGACCGCGGGGTTGCCACTCCCGACCGCTGGTCGGCCGGGATCAGGTACGGCACCACCGCCGAGGAGCAGGAGGAGGGCGAGTCCCTCGACCAGCTCCTCGACGAGGAGGAACCCGACACTTCCTGGGACCTGGACGACGAGGACGACGAGGACGAACAGGCCGTCGAGGACGACGAGGACGCGGGCGAGGAGGATGTCGACGGCCTGCTGCTCGACGACGGCCCCGACCCTCGTGCCGGCCGCCTGGTCGCCGAGGACGAGGGCGCCCACCCCGACGAGGAGGAGGACCTCGTGGCGCGCGACGTCGGCATCTCGGGAGGCGCCGCGACCGCCGAGGAGGCCGCGATGCACGTGGTAGAAGAGGACGACTACGACATCCGCTCGGAGAGCTGATCCCACCCCGCCCGCGGGTGTGCGACACATTCGTAGGGGTTCTGGGTTGTAGCTGGTTGCGGAACTAATCTGAGTGAGGTGCATACTCAGATCAGGAGGCTTCGGTGCCGGACGAACCGGGTGAGCTGCCGGAACTGGAACGACGGCGGGCTGAGCTATATCAGGAGCTGAGCCGGGTCGGGGATTTCCGGCCGGGGGCGCTGAACGAGGTGCGCCGCAAGTGCGGGAAGCGCAACTGCGCATGCGCGGCGCCGGGTCACCCGGGCCATGGCCCGCAGTACAACCTGAGCCGCCGGGCCGGGGGCCGGACACGGACCCGGCACCTGCGGTCTGCGACGCGCGCCCGGTCATGCCGGGCGAGGCCGGCGATGAGGGCTCCGGGACGGGAGGGGGAAAAAGGGGCTCCTGAAGGCACTCGCGGAGGACCGGGCCGCTGAGATCACGCGGCTGGCCGCGGAGGCTGCCAGGTCCCTGGGCCGCGGGGATACCGGGCTGGAGGCGGCGGAGACGGTGATCCGGGCCGGACTGCTGAAGCTCGGGGCCGGCATGCCCGGGGAACTGCTGGCCGCCGACCCGGGGTTCCGCGGCACCCGGCTGGAGTGCGGGAACGGGCACCTGGCGGAGTTCATCTCCCACCGGGACAAGGTCATCGACACCGTCCTGGGCCCGGTCACGCTGCCCCGCGCCTGGTACCACTGCACGGCCTGCGGGCACGGCTCCGCCCCGCGGGATGCCGGGCTCGGCACGTGCGAATCCATGTAAACAGATAGGCTGCGCGCTGGCTAGACCCAGCTGAGCAGTAGCCCCAAAGATAGTAGAGTAGGATTATGAACTCGAATCAAATATACGATATTGCGGTTTCGTTCGCCGGGGAGCAGCGCGGGTACGTGCGGGAGACCGTCGCCGCGTGCAAGGCGAAAGGGCTGCGGGTCTTCTTCGACGAAGACAAAACCAATGATTGGTGGGGCAAAAACTTCATTCAGGAGCAACGGCGCACCTACAGTTCACAGACGCGCTTCTTCGTCCCTTTTCTATCTTCAGACTATCTCGCTAAGCCCATTCCGATGGACGAGTTCGCTTCGGCCATGATGACAGCCGTCAAACTGGGAGACGGCTTCGCCACACCGAAATTCAACAAAGAGCGCGGCCAGGCTGTAGTTGACGTGACCGACTATAGCTCGTTTGGAAGGGAGACGCCTGATGGCACATATGACGGCTTCTTCGACTTGCTATGGGGCAAACTGGTAGACCAGATCGAAGGATCAGTGCGCTAGCGTCGGTTGTCTGGACAAGATCGACCTGATCAGCGGGGTGTCCGTTCCTTCTCGTCTACTTGAGTCCCTCAGGACGGAGGGAAGCCTTGATCTCGCTGAATCTGGCCGCCGCGGCCGGGGTCCATTCCGTCCTCCGTTCGCTGGCGCGGAGGGCATCGTCGATCTCGATGAGCTTTGCGGGGGACAGTGCGCCTGCCCGCTCGATCAGGTCGTCCCGGCTCAGGGTGGTCAGCCAGGTGCAAGGGGTAAAGCCCGGGCGGGGGAACGCGACGCGCAGCACGCCTTCAAAGGGCAGTCCTTCCTGGATGCCGACTGCTACTTCGGCCCCCAGGCCGGAGATGTCGGTGTCCGCCGGGGCGACGACCTGCATTGCCCGGAACCCGGACGGCTCGTCGTCCGACAGCAGCACAACAGGCCGTGGCTCGTCGAACCTGGCCCACCAGACCTCGCCTCGGTGCATGTGTCCTCCTGGCATGAGACGGCGGGCGGATGCTGCGCCGGCGGTCGCTGGCAGTGATGCGGCCTGCCTGCTGTCCGAGCCTAGATCTTCGGCGTGCCGTGCTGGCCACGGGGCGGCCGCGGCAAGGCAAGATCATCTTCAACAATCCTGTCGTGCACCCCCCCCCCGCCCGCGGACGCGCCCGAAAATGTCAGTGGGCCCCGCTACGTTTGATCCCGAGCGGAGAGATGATTGGAAGAGCTCTTGGTCACATACCACGCCAGGGATGAGGAATCGCCGCGAGCGGGGGAGAGGCGGCGCGCGGAGCTCGGCAAGTTCCTGAAGGCACGGCGTGCCCGGCTGAGCCCCGGGGACTTCGGCATGCCCGCGGGTTCCCGGCGGCGTACGCCTGGGCTTCGCCGTGAGGAGCTGGCCCTGCTGGCCGGCGTCGGCGTCACCTGGTACACCTGGCTGGAGCAGGGCCGCCAGATCAACGCGAGCATGCAGGTCCTGGACGCGGTGGCCCGCACCCTGCGGCTGGACCGCGCCGAGCGCGAGCACCTGTACCGGCTGGCCGAGGCGACGCCGCTGCGCACCGAGTGCACGCGCACCGTGGTGCCGGACACCATCCACGAGATCGTGCACTCGCTGGACCCGCTGCCCGCCAGCCTGATCAACAGCCGATTCGACATCCTGCTGTCGAACGCCGCCGCCGACGGGCTGTTCTGGGATTGGCACACGATGCCCTGCATCCACATGAACACCCTGTGGTGCTGCGTCACCGAGCCGAGCGCCCGCGCCAAGTTCCCCGAGTATGACAGGCATGTCCGCTACATGGTGGCGCGGCTGCGGTCCGCCTACGCCGCGCACCTCGGCGACCCGGACTGGGAAGAGGACATCCGCCGCCTGGCCTGCCTCAGCCGCGAGTTCGCCGACCTGTGGGCGCGTCACGAGGTCGCAGACTCCGAGCAGCGCACGCTCACCTACCTGCACCCCCTGGCCGGCCGGCTCAGCCTGACCGCCAGCGAACTCGACGTCCCCGCCATGCCAGAGGCGCGCATCGTCGTCTACACCCCGCGTGATGCTGACACCCGCTCCCGGATGCCGCTGACCCGCCAGCCCGGGGCCTCCCGCCAGGCCCGGCCCGCCGCCTCCGCAAGGGCGTAATCCAGCCATCCCGTCACCGCGGCAAGACCGAGTGCTGTACCGTTGGCTGCAAACGGTTGCGCCCCGGCACTGCCGCGATCTAAGGGGATGCCGATGCCCACGAAGCACGAGCCGCGGGTACCCGACGGCGTCGACGTCACCCGGCCGAGCGTCGCCAGGATCTACGACTACCTGCTCTACGGCAAGGACAACTTCGCCGTCGACCGCGCCGCCGCCGAGCAGCTCATGCAGTCCAGGCTTGAGCCGAGACGGCTGTCGCTGGCCAACCGCGGATTCCTGCTGCGCGCCGTCCGGCTCATGGCGCAGCAGGGCATCGCGCAGTATCTGGACCTGGGCAGCGGCCTGCCGACCTCGCCGAGCGTGCACGAGGTGGTCCGCGAGATCATCCCCGACGCCCGCGTCGTCTACGTCGACCACGACCCGATCGTCGTGGCGCACAACGACGCCCTGCTTGCGACCAGGGACGGCGTGATCACGATCCGCGCCGACGTGCGCGACCCGGACGCGGTGCTCGCCGACGCGGCGCTGGCCGAGTGCATCGACTTCGCCGAGCCGGTCGCGGTGCTGCTGCTCAGCGTGCTGCACTTCATCAGCCTGGACGAGGACGCGCCGGGGATCGTCGCGAGGTTCCGCGACCGGATGGCGCCCGGCAGCTACCTGGCGGTGTCGCTCGGCACCTCCGATGGCGCCGACCCTGAGATGCTCGCCGAGACCACTCAGACCTACGCGCAGGCAAGGATGCCGTTCACGCTCAGGTCGCGCGTCCAGATCATGGACCTGTTCGAGGGCTTCAGCCTCGTCGAGCCGGGACTGGTCAGCCTCCCGGACTGGCGGCCGGACTTCAACACCGACCGCACGCCGCTGAAGGCACCCACCGTGGGCGGCGTGGGCAAGCTGGACGGCCCCGATCTGGCCGACCGGAGCGCCGCGGAGTGATACCCAGGCCAGCCGCCGGTCAGTTCAGGAAGTAGCTCGCGCCGCCGGACTGCGGGTTGGTGACCATGGCGATGACCGTGACCGTGCTCCCGCTGGCAAAGGTGAGCCGCAGCATGATGTCCTTGCCGTCGTGCATGGCGCCCGCGCCCGTGATCAGCAGGTAATCATGGTCCGGGTTGAGCTGCACCATCGTGTCGGCCGGGATGACGATGTCCGGCACGGTCCGCATGATCAGCACGCCGCCGTCCCTGGACACCGGTGCCCGGAACCGCACGGTGCCGCCGACGCTGGTGTGCACGGCGATCAGCCGGTCGGCGGCGCCGTTGTTGCGGATGTCCAGGTACGCCACCGTCGTGCCCGGCTTCGTCGGCTGCGGCACGTAGGCGCTGGCGACGGCGAGCGACGACGAGGCGGCGTTGGCCGCCGCGCAGCCGGTCACCGCGATCGCCGCCAGCACCGCGGCGCCCGCGATGCCAAGCGCCTTCAGTCTCGGCATGACCCCAGGCTACTCCCAGGCGCGATTCCGGCGGCGCCGGGATCGGTCAGCCGCGGTCGACAGCCGTGCCGAGCAGGCCCAGGGCGGGTGAGCCCAGGTCCATCAGGGCCTTGTGGAAGCGCTGCAGCGTGAAGCCGGCGCCCCAGTCCTTCCTCGCCCGCTCGCGCAGCTTGAACAGCTCGAGCTTGCCCCAGGTGTACCGCCCGTAGGTCGGGTCGAAGGTGGCGCGCCTGGCCTCGGACAGCGCCGCGGGCCCCGCCAGGTGAGTATCCGCCTCGAACCTGCGCGCCGCGTCGGCGACCGTCATCCCCGCGGAATGAACGCCGATCGCGCACGCCAGCCTGGTGACCCGGACCAGCGCCTCAAGCCAGACGCCGATCGCGATCCTGGGATCGTCGGCGTAGAAGCCTTCCTCCACGCAGAGCTCCTCGGCGTAGTGCGCCCAGCCCTCGATGAACGCGGTGGAGTGCAGGTTGCGCCTGACCTCAGAGGTCAGCCTGCGCAGCGCCCGGCCGTGGGAGAAGTGCCCGGGAGCCACCTCGTGCACGGCGATGCCAGGCAGCGTCGCGGTGCTGAACACCTCCAGCCACTCGTCCTTCTCGTGCTGGGGCCAGGACTCCTCGGGCGGCGTGATGTGGAACCACGAGGGCCCGTCCGGCTCGCCGGGCGCGGCCGGCGACATCATCGCCATCGCCCACCGCCGTGACTCGGGCGCAAGGCCGACCAGGCAGCTGCCGTCGTGGTAGGGGACCAGGTCGTGTTCCCTGGTGAACTCGATGGCTCGCTCGGTCCACAGCCTCGCCGCGTCGATCACCCCGGGCCCGTCGGGGTGGTCGCGGACCAGTTCGCGGGCCACCTCGAGCGCGGGACGCCCCGGCGCAAGCCGCGCGCAGTCCTCGGCCAGCAGGGCGTGCAGCCGGTCCCTTTCCCCGTCGGCCTGCTCCGCAAGCCGGCCCAGGTCAACGGGAAGCGCCTCGGCGCTGCTCATCAGGGCGGCGAGAGCGGTACCGCCGAGCGCGGGATCCGGGTCGCCCTGCGCCGCCGCCCGCTGCACGTGCGCGACCAGGCGCGCGTGCGCGGCGAGCGCCGCCTCGCGAACGCCGGGCCGCCCGTCCGCC
>JASHTQ010000525.1 GCA_030040475.1 Streptosporangiaceae bacterium | reverse complement strand
TCCTGGGTCACCGGCGGCGGATACGTGGAGTACAAGCTGCGCGAGCGTCGGCACCCGACCCGCGCCGACCTGGACCAGGCGGTGCCGGACCGCCCGGCCGTGCTGTACCACACCTCGCTGCACGCCTGCGTGCTGAACTCGGCCGCGCTGGCCGAAGCCGGGTTCTCCGACGGGCAGCCGGACCCTCCGGCCGGCGCGCTCGGCCGCGACAGCGATGGCCGGCTCGACGGAGTCGTGTTCGAGGCTCCGATGTTCGCGCTGTTCGAGCGCAACGTCCGCGAGGACCTGGCAAGGATGGACGCCGCCGCGCGCGTCAGGCTGGTCCAGGGGGCGGGCCAGCGGCTGGCCGCGATGGGCCTGACCACCGCCTGCGACGCGGACATGCGCCGCGACACCTTCGCCGCGTACGCCGAGGCGGACGCGGACGGCGCCCTCGGCCTGCGGATCTACGGCATGATCGTGCACGACCAGGTGGACTGGATCCCGCGCGCCAGGCACTCGGACAAGCTAGCGACGCAGGCCGTGAAGATCTGGGCCGACGGCGGGATGAGCAGCCGCACCGCGGCCATCCACGGCACCTACCCGGTCCCGCCGTACGGTTCGGGCATCTTGTACTACGAGCGAGACGTGCTGACCGATATGGTCCGCCGCCTCGACGCTCTCGGCTTCCAGGTCTGCATCCACGCCCAGGGCGACCGCGCGATCGAGACGGTCCTCGACGCCTACGCCGCGGTGATCGCGCCCCGGCAGGTTGAGCCCCCGCAGCCCCGGGCCGGCCAGGTCAAGAAGGGCAGCCGGGACCTGGAGACGCGCGGCGAGAACCACGCCGCGATCGTGGCGAGCATGCGGACCAACCGCCGTCGGCACCGCATCGAGCACGGCGGCGCGATGTACCCGTCGCTGATCGCCAGGGCCGCGGCCCTTGACATCGTGATGGTCAGCCAGCCGGGGTTCATGTCCACCCTGGGCGACGGGTTCTGCGCCGCATTCGGCGATCGCGCCGATCGGCTCTACGCCTTCGGCTCCTGGCGGCGCGCCGGCCTGACCGTGGCCGGATCCTCCGACGCCCCGGTCATCACCGCGGACCCCCTGCTCGGCATCCGCGACGCCATCTTGCGCCGCACCGGAGAGGGCCGGATACTCGGCCCGGACGAGCGCCTGTCGGCCCTTGCCGCGCTGGACCTGTACACCACCCAGGCCGCCTACGCGGCCCACCGCGAGGCCGAGATCGGCACGCTGGAACCGGGCAAGCTCGCCGACTTCGCGGTGCTGGACGCCAACCCGCTCGACGCAGATCCGGAGCGCATCACCGACATCACCGTGCTGGCCACCGTCCTGGGCGGCATCCCGGTGCACCAGTCCGGCTCCGTCTTCCCCGAGGGCTGACCCGGCCGGGCATTGTTCCACCTCGTTTCGAACCTGTCACGCACCCTTCCCTCGTGTTCGATTATATGTTTTAATAAAGGAGTCCGCTCGACCCGGGAGATGACGTGCTCGCAGCCGCAACAGCCAGCGCCGGCCATCCCGCGGTGGCCGCCTTGCTCGGGCTCGGCACGGCCGGTCTCGGGGGTGCCGTGGTGGCCATGGTGTGGAACGTGCACGCCCGCCAGATCCGGCTGGCCGAGCTGCTTGGCCGGCACCCGCTGCCGCTGACCGCCGAGCCGCCCGTCGCGGAAACCCCGCCGGCGAACGGAAACGGGAATGGCAACGGGAAGCCCGAGCACCCCGTGCCCAGGCAGAACGGGACCGCCCGTGCGAGACCCGCGCCGCCTGCGGCCATCGACGGGCCCGAAACCGTGGTCACCGGCGAGCAGGCCCGCTACCGTGTCCGGTCTTCTGGCACCCAGCAGGTGGTGTCGTGGGCCGTCGGCGGCGGCTCTGTGTCGCAGTCCGCCGACCCGGCCCGCCCCGACGAGCTGCTCCTGGTCGCCGACCGGCCGGGCAACCTGACCGTCGCCGTCCGGCTGCGCGAGGGCCTGAACGAGCGCCGCGAGACCAAGGCGGTCACCGCCGTGCCGGACGAGACGGCCGCCGCGCTGCCGGGTGCCCCGCGGCTGGCGATGCACATGTGGGGCCTCGTCGTCGTCGCCGTCGTGATCGTCGGGTCCGCCGGGGCTCTCGCGGCCCTGGGGAACCTGTCCTCCGCAGACTTCGTCGCGCTCGTCGCCCCGCTGGCCGCGCTGCTCGCCGTGATCGCCGTCGTCCGCGCACCCGCCGACGCGCCCGTCACGCGAGCGGGCGAGCGGCGAAGAACATCCACATGACCTCGTTCGCGCCGGCCAGCGTCGTGGCCCGCCCCAGGGCGACGAGCCGCCCGGACCCGGCCTGCCAGACCCGAAAGGGCAGGACTGGCTGATTTACGCCGACCCGTCCGGTCACCCGTTCTGCCTCATCGCTATCAGCGCGGATACGTGAGCCACTCATCGTTCGGCAAAAATCAAAGGACCTTAGGCAGAACGAGCGCTGGCCTTAGCTCCGGCCCCTGCTGGCTGCCCGGCGTGGCTAGAGCAGGCTGACCGCGGTGTCGACGGCGGCGGCCACGTCGTCGTCGGC
>JASHTQ010000524.1 GCA_030040475.1 Streptosporangiaceae bacterium | reverse complement strand
CGGGCGGGGTCCGGGCGGGCGGGGCGCGCTGGTCAGGCGTTTACCGTCGCTTGGACGGTCAGCCCGCGGGGCAGAGTCCGCCTGGCGGGTCGGTGGCGGACAAGCCGCGTCAGCCGTACATCAGCTCGTCACGGGTGTCTCCGGGACATGCGAGACATGACGGCGATCATGTCGGCTACAGGGCGGATAGGCGCTTTTGGAGACGGGTGATGTCGGCTTGGGCGGTTTCGAGGCGCTGGCGGGTCTTGGCGACGACTTCTGGGGGGGCCTTGGCGGTGAAGTTCTCGTTGGCCAGCTTTCTGGCGGCCTGGTCGGCTTCGGTCTGGGCGGCGGACAGATCCTTCTCCAGCCGGCGGCGCTCGGCGGCGATGTCGATGGCCCCGGTCACGTCGAGTTCGACCGTGATGCCCTCGGCGGGCAGCGACGCGGACGCGGTGAAGGGGTCAGCGGGCGGGTCAAGCCGGAGCAGGGCGCGGATCCGGTCTTCGTGACCGGCCAGCGGGGTCTCCTCGATCCCGGCCAGCCTGGCCGCCACCCGCTGGGCCGCGCGCAGGCCCTGATCGGAGCGGAACCGCCGGACCTCGGTCACCAGCCGCATCAGCGACGACATCTCCGCCTCGGCGGCGGCGTCGCCGAAGGAGAAGGCCGGCCACGCGGCGACCACGACCGAGTCCTCGCCGGTCAGCGCGGTCCAGAGCTCCTCGGTGACGAACGGCATCACCGGGTGCAGCAGCCGGAGCAGCTGGTCGAGCACGAACCCGAGCACCCGCCTGGTGGTCTCGGCGGCCTGCGGGTCGGCGGAGGCCAGCGGCACCTTGGCCAGCTCCAGGTACCAGTCGCAGACCTCGTCCCAGGCGAAGTGGTAGAGCAGGTCGCAGACCTTGCCGAACTCGAACGCCTCGAACAGCGTGTTCACCTCGGCGACCACGGCGGACAGCCGGGACAAGATCCACCTGTCGGGCACCGCGAGCGGGCCGGCCAGCGGCGGAGCCTGCCGCACGTGGGCCCCGTTGAGCAGGGCGAAGCGGACGGCGTTCCACAGCTTGTTGCAGAAGTTGCGCGAGCCCGCCGCCCACTCCTCGCTGATCGCCTCGTCGCTGCCCGGGTTGGCGCCGCGGGCCAGGGTGAACCTGGTCGCGTCGGCGCCGAACCTGTCCACCCAGTCCAGCGGGTCCACCGTGTTGCCGCGCGACTTCGACATCTTCTTGCCGAACTGGTCACGGACCAGCCCGTGCAGGGCGACCACGCGGAACGGCACCGCGTCGGCCGGGGACTTGTCCCGCATCGCGTACAGGCCGAACATCATCATCCGCGCGACCCAGAAGAACAGGATGTCGTAGCCGGTGACCAGGACGCTTGTCGGGTAGAACGTGCGCAGGTCCGGCGTGTCTTCTGGCCAGCCGAGGGTGGAGAACGGCCACAGCGCCGAGGAGAACCAGGTGTCGAGCACGTCCGGATCCTGGGACCACCCGTCCGGCGGCTGCTCGTCGGGGCCGACGCAGCGCAACTCCCCGTTCGGTCCATAAAAAACTGGAATACGGTGGCCCCACCACAGCTGACGGCTGATGCACCAGTCGTGCATGTCGTCGACCCAGCCGAAGTACCGTGCGTTCATCTCCGGCGGGTGCAGGCGGACGCGGCCGTCGCGGACGGCGTCCCCGGCCGCCTGGGCGAGCGGGGCGACGCGGACGAACCACTGCAGCGACTGGCGCGGCTCGACCGTGGTGCCGCAGCGGCTGCAGTGGCCGACGGAGTGAACGTACGGGCGGATCTCGTTGACGACGCGGCCCTGCTCGCGCAGCGCCCGCACCACCGTGGGCCGTGCCTCGAACCGGTCCAGGCCGAGGAACGGGCCGTGCGCGGTGATCACGCCGTGTTCGTCCATGATCGTCAGGCTGGGCAGGTCGTGGCGGCGGCCGATCTCGAAGTCGTTCGGGTCGTGGGCCGGGGTCACCTTGACCGCGCCGGTGCCGAACTCGGGGTCGACGTGCTCGTCGGCGACCACCGGGATGCGCCGCCCGGTGAGCGGCAGCTCGACCGTCCGGCCGACCAGGTGGGTATAGCGAGGGTCGTCCGGGTGCACGGCGACGGCCGTGTCGCCGAGCATGGTCTCGGCTCGGGTGGTGGCGACCACGATCGAGTCGGGGCCGTCCCCGTAGCGGATCGAGACCAGCTCGCCGTCGTCGTCGAGGTGGTCGACCTCGATGTCGCTCAATGCGGTCAGGCAGCGCGGGCACCAGTTGATGATGCGCTCGGCCCGGTAGATCAGGCCGTCGTCGAAGAGCTCCTTGAAGATCGTCTGGACGGCCCGGGACAGGCCCTTGTCCATCGTGAACCGCTCGCGGGACCAGTCCACGCTGTCGCCAAGCCGGCGCATCTGGCCCAGGATCTTGCCGCCCGACTCCGCCTTCCACTGCCAGACCCGCTCGACGAACGCCTCCCGGCCCAGGTCATGGCGGGACAGGCCCTCCTTGGCGAGCTCGCGCTCCACCACGTTCTGGGTGGCGATGCCCGCGTGGTCCATGCCGGGCAGCCACAGCGTGTTGTAGCCCTGCATGCGGCGACGCCTGATCAGGGCGTCCATCAGCGTGTGGTCGAGTGCGTGGCCGATGTGCAGGGAACCCGTGACGTTCGGCGGCGGGATGACGATGCAGTACGCGGGTGCGCCGGAATGCGCGTCCGCGGTGAAGTAACCTGCCTTCTCCCAGCGTTCGTAGCGCGGGCCCTCGACCTCGGCGGGGGCGTACTGGGATGGCAGCTCGATAGGCGCCTGGGGACTGCTCACGACAGGTGAGTCTACGGCCAGGAGGGGTTATCCGCGGCCGGTCAGGTGGCCGGGATCTCCACCGCGTCCCTGATCTTAAGCGCGATGGCGGAGGCACCCGGGTACTTCACCGGAACCTGGTCCTCGACGAACTCGACCTGGCCGAAGGTGTTCGGGGTGACCCACACGCACTCGCTGGCTTCGGCCCCGCTCGAGGTGTCGTAGCCGCACATCATCTCGCCGCCGTGCGGGCCTGACGCCACCATCCGGCTGGACTTGAGCAGGGTCTGCTCGATCTTGATGACCTCGGCCGTGTTGAACGTGCCGTCGTATCCGACGAAGGACACGCCCTTATAGGCGCTGGACGCGATGTCAGTGCTCGACCCCAGGTCGTACATGGCGATGTAGCGGCTGCCCGGGTGGCCCGCTCCCGTCGCCTTGATCTCGTTCACGACGGGAGTCGCCTGCTCCTCGGCGACCGAGGCGAAGGCCTCGGTAGCGCCGTTGTTCAGCGGGAAATTGTCGATCTTGGCTGGCGTGGTGAAGCTGTACTTGACGTCCGCGCCTGCGGTGGCCGTGGCGCTCTGCGTGGCCGTGCCAGCCGCCCCGGCGGTGCTCGTGCCGGACCCGGTCAGGCGGATGACGAGGAACACGATCAGCACCACGCCGACGACGGACGAGGCGAGGTAGAGGACCATGCGCACGCCGTTCATCCGCTGCGTCCGCTGGCCCGGCCGCGGCTGGCTGCTCGGCGGGGTGAACCCTTCGTCGTAGGCCGACCCGCCCGGCTGCTCGAAACCCTGGCCGTAGCCGCCGCCCCGGCCGTAGGCATCCTGGACGTAGCCGTCCTGGGGATAGGCGGCGGCCTGGCCGTAGCCGTTCTGGGAGTAGGCGGCCTGGCCGTAGCCTGCCTGGGCGTACCCGTCCTGGGGATAGCCTGTCTGGGCGTACCCGTCCTGGGGATAGCCTGGCTGGCCGTAGCCGTCCTGGGGATAGTCGTTCTGGGCGTAGCCCGCCTGGCCGTAGCCGGGCTGGGGATGGCCGTTCTGGGGATAGCCGTTCTGGGCGTAGCCTGCCTGGCCGTATCCGTCCTGGGGATAGGCGGCCTGACCGTAACCATCCCGGCCGTAGCCTGCCTGGCCGTACCCGTCCTGGGAGTAACCGGGCTGGCCGTAGCCATCCTGCCGGTAGGCGGCCTGGCCGTAACCTGCCTGGCCGTACCCGTCCTGGGGATAGGCGGCCTGGCCGTAGCCATCTTGGCCGTAGCCGTCCCGGGAGTAGCCGGGCTGACGGTAGCCGTCTTGAGGAGACGGACCGGAACCGCCCGGCTGGCCGAACCCGTTCTGGGCAAGCGATCCGCCGGCGCCGGCCTGGTCGAAGCCGTTCGGGCCGAAACCCGCCTCAGCGCGGTCGTCCTGGGCGTACTCGTCCCGAGCGTGGCCGGGACGATCGAACCCGAGCGTCGGGTACCCCCCGGTCGACTGATCGTCCGGGACCGAATAGGACTGGCCCTCCTGGTCGTATCCCAGCGGCTGGCGATGACGGGGCTGGCTGTACTCGTTCTGCGGCGAGGCAGGGGGCTGTTGCGGGTATTCCGCGCTGGGATCGCCGTAGGCCGGCGCACCCCCGAAACCGCCCGCTCCGAGGCCATGCCGACCGGGCATCCGCTGGCCGTAGCCCTGCTGCTGGTCGTCGAACTGGCCGTAGCCCGCCTGGCCGTGGCCCTGGTCCGCCTGGGCGTAGTCATCCCGGCCGAAACCCTGCTGGCCGTATCCCTCATGGTCATCGGCGCCAGGCCAGCTCGGCCTGTCCGCCTCGGCCGGCGGGAAGCTGCGGAATGCGCCGGTGGCTCCGGCGGCTCCGGCGTCCGAGCCGAATGCCTGCGGGCCCGGCCCGGCCGACCGCTGCTGGCCCGATCCGTACGCCGGCTCGATCTGGCCGTAGCGCACTAGCTCTCCGGAGCTCTCCTGCCCGCGGGTTGGCTGCTGCCCGGTGGTCGCCGTCTCGCCGTAGCCGAGTTGCTCGCCGTAGCCCGGTTGAAGGCCGTAGCCCGGGTCCTGTCCAGCACCTGGCTCCTGCCCGTAGCCCCGATCTTGCGCGTAGCCCTGGTCTGGCCCGTAGCCCTGGTCCGGCCCGTAGCCCGGTTGCTGACCGTAGCCAGATCCCTGGTCGTAGCCGCCGGACTGGTCGTAGCCGGCCGACTCGTCGTAACGCTGGGCCTGGTCGTAGCCGGGCAGTGCCCTGCGGCCAGCGCGAAGTATTCCTGGCTCGCTGCCTCTGGCTGCACGGAAGCCGCCAGGCTGGGTGTGCTCGTAGGAACCCTGCTGATAGCCCTGCTCAGTGGACTCGGCGGGTCCTTCGGGCTCCTCGTGCATATCCCAGTTGCCCGTGGGGGCATCCCAACCACTCATCGCGCCCATTCCCCGTCGCTTGGAAGACGGCAATAGCAGGAGGTTACACAATGAATCCCGATGATCAGGGGCAAAGCACCAAAGTCGACATCAAGCCGAATGTCTCACCATACCGAGGAATTGCATCCTAGCCTGGATATATCGAACTCGTATACGAAGCCATATCCCGGCGGCCAGCCTGACCTGCAGCCTAGGCCGACTTCTCCCGCGGAGTACGCCGCGTGACATCGCGGGGCACGATGGTCGGGTTGACGTTCTCGAGCACGGCCTCGCGGGTGATCACGACGCGCTCGACGTCCTTGCGGCTCGGCACCTCGTACATCACCGACAGCAGCACTTCTTCCATGATCGCGCGCAGGCCGCGCGCGCCGGTGCCGCGCAGGTTGGCCTGGTCGGCGATGGCCTCCAGCGAGTCGGGCGTGAACTCAAGGTCGACGCCGTCCAGCTCGAAGAGCCTCCGGTACTGCTTGACCAGGGCGTTGCGCGGCTCGGTGAGGATCTGGATCAGCGCGTCCCTGTCGAGGTTGTGCACGCTGGTGATCACCGGCAGCCGGCCGACGAATTCGGGAATCATGCCGAACTTCAGCAGGTCTTCCGGCATGACCTCGGCGAACTGGTCCGTGGTGGCGTTCGCGTTCCTGACCCGGAGCTTCGCGTGGAATCCCATCCCGTTGTTGCCGGACCGCTGTTCGATGATCTTCTCAAGGCCCGCGAACGCCCCGCCGCAGATGAACAGCACGTTGGTCGTGTCGATCTGGATGAATTCCTGGTGCGGGTGCTTGCGGCCGCCCTGCGGCGGGACCGATGCCGTCGTGCCCTCGAGGATCTTCAGCAGCGCTTGCTGCACGCCCTCGCCGGATACGTCACGGGTGATCGACGGGTTCTCGCTCTTGCGGGCGATCTTATCGATCTCGTCGATGTAGATGATCCCGGTCTCGGCCTTCTTGACGTCATAGTCGGCCGCCTGGATCAGCTTGAGCAGGATGTTCTCGACGTCTTCGCCGACGTAGCCGGCCTCGGTCAGGGCAGTCGCGTCGGCGATCGCGAACGGCACGTTCAGCAGCTTGGCCAGCGTCTGGGCCAGCAGCGTCTTGCCCGAGCCGGTCGGGCCGAGCAGCAGGATGTTCGACTTCGCCAGCTCAACGCCCTCGTCACCGGGCCGGTCGTCGCCGGACTGGACCCGCTTGTAATGGTTGTAGACGGCGACGGAGAGGGCCTTCTTGGCCTTGTCCTGCCCGATCACGTAGGCGTCGAGGAACTCGTAGATCTCCCGCGGCTTGGGCAGGCTGTCCCACTTGAACTCGGTGGGCTCGGCGAGCTCCTCCTCGATGATCTCGTTGCAGAGATCTATGCATTCATCACAGATGTACACGCCGGGGCCGGCGATGAGCTTCTTGACCTGCTTCTGACTCTTGCCACAGAACGAGCACTTCAGTAGGTCCCCACCGTCACCGATGCGTGCCACCCAGATACTCCTTTACATGGGGCCGCCGCGACGGCCGCACCGGCCGCCTCCAGCGGGCATGTCCCGCCAGCCCGTCATGCGCTTGCATATCGACGGTACCGCCTCCTGGGGTCTGATGGACCAATCAAACCGCTGCACGGCCCAGGAGGGAAGAGCTGAATCCTCCCGGTAAGGACGACACTACCTCGACGGCGCGCTCGCTGCCTCGTTTGATCATGGTCAGGACGTCGTCGATGATGCCGTATTCCTTGGCTTCCTCGGCGGTGAGGAACTTGTCCCGCTCGATGTCGCGGCGGACCTTCTCCTCGGCCTGCCCCGTGTGCCTGGCCAGGATGACCTCCATGGCCGTGCGCATCCGCAGGATCTCCCTGGCCTGGATCTCCATGTCGCTGGACTGGCCGTAGCCGCCCTCGGTGGCCGGCTGGTGGATCAGGATCCTGGAGTTGGGCAGCGCCATCCGCTTGCCCTTGGTGCCCGCGGCGAGCAGCACCGCGGCGGCCGAAGCCGCCTGCCCGATGCAGCAGATCTGGATGTCGGGCTGGATGAACTGCATGGTGTCGTAGATCGCCATCATGGACGTCATCGACCCGCCGGGCGAGTTGATGTACATGGTGATGTCGCGATCGGGGTCGATGGCCTCCAGGGTCAGCAGCTGGGCCATGACGTCGTTTGCGGAGGCGTCGTCGATCTGCACGCCGAGGAAGATGATCCGCTCCTCGAAGAGCTTGTTGTACGGGTTCATCTCCTTGATCCCGTACGAGGTGCGCTCCACGAAGGACGGCAGCACGTATCGCGACTGCGGGGTCGTCGGCCTGAGGCCACCGCTCACGTTCGGCTCCTTCTGGTTCATCATGACAGGACCCCCTCGGTCGGCACCTCGATGGCGCT
>JASHTQ010000523.1 GCA_030040475.1 Streptosporangiaceae bacterium | reverse complement strand
CCGTCGCCGACGATGTCGTTGGTCTTGATCGCCGCCTCCTTGACCAGCTGCGCGCCCATGTTCTCGAACTGGTCCTTGAGGTGGATCTCCCGCGCGATCGTCACGCCGTCGTTGGTGACCACGGGCGAGCCGGTGATCTTCTCCAGGATGACGTTGCGGCCCTTGGGGCCGAGCGTGGACTTGACGGCCTCGGCCAGCTGGTCGACACCGGCCAGCAGCAGGCCGCGAGCTTCGGCGCCGAAGCGCAGTTCCTTCGCCATCGGTGCTCCTTTGCAGGTCGAATCAGGGAAAAGAACTAAAGAATCAGGGCACGAGGATCGCGCGGCCGCGGACCCGGCCCGCGTCCAGGTCGGCGAGGGCCTGCGGGGCTTCGGTCAGCGGGTAGATCTTGGTGTGCAGCGTCACCTTGCCCGCCTGCGCCAGGTCCATCAGCTCGGCCAGGTCGTTGTAGGTGCCGACGATGTTGCCGATGACGTTCCGCTCGGTGGAGATGATGTCCAGCGTCGGGATCTCCAGCGTGCCGCCGTAGCCGATGACGTAGTACGACCCGGCCTCGCGGGTCATGTTCCACCCGGCCATCTCGGCGCCCTGCTCGGCCACGAAGTCGAACACCACGTGCGCGCCGCGGCCGCCGGTCAGGTCCGCGACCGCCTCGTTCTGGGTCCCGTCGGCGACCACCGTGTGGTGCGCCCCGAGCTCGGAGGCCAGCTTGAGCGCGTCCGGGTTGGCGTCTACCACGATGATCGAGGCGGCCGTGAGCGTGGCCAGGCACTGGATGCCGATGTGCCCGAGCCCGCCGGCGCCGATCACCACCGCGGTGGTGCCCGGGTACAGCAGCGGGATGGCCTTGCGCACCGCGTGGTAGGCGGTGATGCCGGCGTCGGCAAGCGCCGCCACGTCCTGGGGGCGCGTCGACGGGTTGAGCTTGATGCAGGACCGCGCCGAGGTGAGCAGGTACTCGGCCATCCCGCCGTCTCGGGACAGCCCGGGGAACGCGGCGTTCTCGCAGTGCATGTCGTCGCCCGCCCGGCAGGCGCGGCAGAACCCCTCGGTGACCAGGGGGTGCAGGATCACGGTGTCACCGGGCTGCACGTTCGTGACCCCGGAGCCGACCTCGTGCACCCAGCCCGCGTTCTCGTGGCCCAGGATGTACGGCAGCGGCGTGTGCATCCGCTCGTCCCACTGGCCCAGCATGATGTGCAGGTCCGTGCGGCACACCCCGGCACCGCCGATCTTCACGATCACGTCGAACGGCCCGCTGATCGTCGGCTCGGGAACGTCGTCGACGACCGGCATCTGGTCGAACTCGTGCAAGCGAACGGCCTTCATTGGTCCTCCTGGCCTTGTCCTGGCGTGTCGTATCGGTGCCGCAGCATGCCGCGGCAGATCCCGGAATTCGCATCGAGGCTGGTCCGGGTCAGCTGCGCCTTCCGCAGGTGCAGGGGCAGCGCGTCCGCGCAGACCGGAGCCCCGGACACCGGGTCGATCAGCAGCGGGTCGCGATCGCCGGACGGCAGCCCGAGCTCGGCCCGCCGATCCCGCAGCCGTGACAGCGCACGAGACGGCGGCACCTCGCCCAGGGTCAGGGCGAGCAGTGCCGCCTGGTCCGTGCCCGCCGCGAGCAGCGGCCGGCAGACCTGGTCGGTGCCCGCCATCACCGCCTTGCGCAGGAAGTCGGCGCGCAGCCCGTCGAGCTCGGCGACGGCCTCGCCGTCGAAGGACCGGACGAAGCCCGCCTGCGCGGCCACCCCGCCGTTGATCGCGTCCGACGCGAAGTGGTCCTCGAGGATCACGGACACATGCCGCACAGAAGGCAGCGCGGACACCGCGTCGTACGCGTCCGCCACCATCAGGTAGGCGAAGTTGGGCGCGCAGAAGTACGTGGGCAGCCGCAGCCGCACGGTGGCGTCCCCGTCGGCGGAGACGGCGCACGACGCGACGAAGCCGAGCGAGGTGATCGGCTCGTCGAGCTCCGGGTCGCGCACCGTCTCCAGGGCGGCAAGGAGGCGCTCCTGCCCCAGACCGACAGCCGAGGTCATGCCCCGGCGACCGGCTCGCCCAGGACCTCGTGCGCGCCCGGCGTCCCGGCCGAGGCGGGAAGCTGGAACTCCTCGGGCACCTTGATGTCGTAGAGCTTGGCCGCGTTCAGGCCCAGGATCTTCTTCTTGCCGGCCACGCCGATCCGCGGGTAGTCGGCGAACTCCTCGCGATCCGGCATCTCCCAGTTCACGAAGCCCTCGACCTGCCACTTCGGCTCCCAGATGCCGTAGTCGCTGCCGAACGTCATCTTGTCCTCGCCGACCCAGAAGGCCAGCTCGCCCATGACCTTGTTGAAGAAGTTCGGCCGCGCGTACATCAGGCCGCCGATGACCACGGACAGGCCGGCGTAGACGTTCGGCTCCTGCGTGGCCATGAAGCAGAAGTCCTCGATCCGCGGCAGGCCCACGTGCTCGATGATGAAGTTGAGCTCGGGGAAGTCCGTCGCGCAGTGGTCGATGTCGGAGACGTCGAAGGCGTCCTTGTCCAGCGGCCAGATCGTCGGGCCCTTGTGCACGTGGACGTTCTTGATGCCCAGGTTCTGCGCGGCCTCGAGGTACCGGTACGCGGCGGGATCGCTCAGCTTGTAGCCCCGCGAGCCGTTGTTCCACTCCGCGGTGTAGAGCTTGACGCCGATCGAGCCGTACTCCTCGATGTGGCGCTTGAGCTCTGCCAGGCCCAGGTCGCCGTCACGCGGGTCGAAGTTCGTGTTGTAGATGAACTTCCCCGGGTGCTTGCGCCCCATCTCCGCGTTGCGCTCGGTGGTGTTGAAGCCCTCGATGTACCACTCCTTCAGGCTCGTCGGCTGGAAGATGGCCACGTCCACGTGCCCGTCCTCGAAGACGTCCTTGATCAGGTCGTCTTCTGAGTACTTCTGGAAGTGCTCGATCGTCCAGTGCGTCTCGGGCGGCCCGAGTCCCTGGTAGGCGTGGAAACACTCGATCCAGCCCTTGGCGTACTGCTCGGCGCCAGGCACCCAGTTGTCCGGGGCAGCATTCCAGTAGTGCATGTGCGAATCGACGATGAAGTACTTCTCGCCATTGCTCTCGTACAAGGCGCCTCCTCACTCTGGCCGGGTTAACGCCCACTGAGCCGGTTATAGACCGAACCGGCTCAGTGAGACAACATCGGGCGGCTTAAGACCTTGCGACCAGGTCGAAGCCGATGAACTCCGCCGCGTCCTCGGGGTTGGCGAACATGATCGTCCGGTCGTCCTCGTGGATCATGCGGCCGTAGTGCGTGGACATGCTCTCCTCGAACTCCGCGGCGTTGAACCAGCCTTCCTCCTCGCCGGCCGCCTCGGAGATCTCGTCGTAGACCACGTCCATCCGGCCGATCGCGTCGACGCGCATCATCGACGGCAGCCAGGTCACCGTGACGTTCGGCTTGGTCGACATCACCTGCGCGACGATCTCGCCGACCTGGTTGTTCATGAGCGTGAAGCCGCACTTGTTGGACGGCGTGTTGTCGGACTTGAACCGGTCTTCCACGGTGGCGGTCATTGCGCGAGCTCCTTCGGGGCTTCCAGGTCGAGATCGGTCACGATGCCGCTGAAGCGGTTCTTGGCCGCGTCCAGGCCGTCCTCGAACCTGCCCGGCTTGGCCTCGGGCTGCGACCACAGCGGCTGGAGGGTCCGCGCGGCCGAGATCGCCCGCGGCACCCAGGTCGACATCCAGTCCATGAGCAGCGCCCGGTTGTGGTCGGCGAACTCGCGGTCGGTGGTCAGCAGCCGGAACATCGGGATCGTGTAGCGCAGGTCGCGCTCGGCGAAGTCGTACTCCTCGGCGCCGATCACGGTCGGCGTCACGAAGTCGCCGTTGCGCGGCGCCGCGTGCATCACCAGGTGGCTGCGGAACAGCTCGCCGACCAGCGGCTCGAACACCACGTTGGCGGCGAAGATGGCCTCGCACCAGTCGTCGACGCCGGTCAGCTGCTCGGCCACCTCGCGGACGCCCTGCCAGGCCGGGTCGGAGTTCCAGGCCTCCAGGTGCGCGGTGCCGTTGAAGCCGTCCACCACCTCGGACAGGGTCAGGTTGTACAGCGCCAGGTCCTGGGCGGAGCGGATCCGGTGCATGCTGTTCACCGAGATCGCGTTGTTGTGCATGTTGGTGGGCGCCCGCCGGTTCGCGTTCGCGTACAGGTAGAGCCCGAGGCCGTGGTCGACGTGCATCCAGGCGCCGACGTTGCGCTCGACGAACTGCACCCAGGACCTGTTCCACAGGTCGAACGCCTTGGCCTGCTGGGCGTTCTGGATGTTCTGGTTCAGCTGCCGCACCACGTTCGCGTTGTAGCGGTACAGGGTGAGTTCCCACTCCTCGTTCGGGTCGCGGAACTCGTGCCAGCCGAGCGCGGGCCAGTCATAGCCCTTGCCGCCCGAGCCGGGGAAGCGCTTGGGCTCCGGCCGGTCGCTGCCCCACGCCTTCAGCGCGGTCCAGTCAAGCGGGTAGCCGCCGCGGCCGTCGGAGAACCCGTACAGCCAGCCCTGGCTGAGGTAGTGCCGCGGGTCCGGCTGGACCTCGACGGTGACGTCCTCGTAGTGCGTCTGCTTGCGGCCGGCCGGGACGTAGTAGTTGTAGCGGCGCTCGGTGGAGTCGGGGAAGGTCTTCGCGCCCGCCTCCGCGTCGGTGAAGACCACCTTGGGAACGCTGCGTTCCTGAGCCCCAGCCTGAGTCTCTGTCATAGTCTTTGCCTTTCACGTCGGTGTCTTCCAGGTCAGGGAGACGGTTCCCCAGTCGTCGTGAACTTGTCCCAATACACGTGCTTTTCCGGCACCCCGAGCCTGGTC
>JASHTQ010000522.1 GCA_030040475.1 Streptosporangiaceae bacterium | reverse complement strand
ACGGCGTTCGGCGAGGTGGAGATCAGCGACAGGTCGAACTCGCGCTCAAGCCGCTCGCGGACGATCTCCATGTGCAGCAGGCCGAGGAAGCCGCAGCGGAAGCCGAAGCCGAGCGCGTCGCTCGTCTCCGGCTCGTACAGCAGCGCCGCGTCGTTCAGCCGCAGCTTGTCAAGCGCGTCGCGGAGGTCCGGGTAGTCGTCGCCGTCGACCGGGTACAGGCCGGAGAAGACCATCGGCTTGGGGTGCTCGTAGCCGGCCAGCGGCTCTTTGGCCGGGTTCGCCGAGCTGGTCACGGTGTCGCCGACGCGGGCCTGGCGGACGTCCTTGACCCCGGTGATCAGGTAGCCGACCTCGCCCGCGGCCAGGCCGCCGGACGGGGTGGGCTCGGGTGAGATGACGCCGACCTCGAGCGTCTCGTGCGTCGCTCCGGTCGACATCATCAAGCTGCGCTCGCGCCTGGTCAGGCGGCCGTCGACGACCCGGACGTAGGTGACCACGCCGCGGTAGGTGTCGTAGATCGAGTCGAAGATCAGCGCGCGGGCCGGTGCGTCCGGGTTGCCGTGCGGGGCGGGGACCTGGCGGACGATCTCGTGCAGCAGGTCCTCGACGCCCTCGCCGGTCTTGGCGGACACCCGCAGGACCTCGGACGGGTCGCAGCCGATGATCCCGGCGAGTTCGGCGGCGTAGCGGTCGGGCTGGGCGGCGGGCAGGTCGATCTTGTTCAGCACCGGGATGATCTTCAGGTCGGCGCCGAGCGCCAGGTACAGGTTGGCCAGCGTCTGCGCCTCGATGCCCTGGACCGCGTCGACCAGCAGCACCGCGCCCTCGCACGCGGCCAGGCTGCGGGAGACCTCGTAGCTGAAGTCGACGTGGCCCGGGGTGTCGATCAGGTTGAGGACGTAGTTTTCGTTGCCGCTTTTCCAAGGCAGGCGGACGGCCTGGCTCTTGATCGTGATGCCGCGCTCGCGCTCGATGTCCATCCGGTCCAGGTACTGCGCGCGCATCTGGCGGTCGTCCACCACGCCGGTGAGCTGCAGCATCCGGTCCGCGAGCGTCGACTTGCCGTGATCGATGTGGGCGATGATGCAGAAGTTCCTGATCACGGCCTGGTCGGTGTGGGCTGGTTGCGGCCTTGCGTCCTGCTGCCTGAGTTGGCTGGGTGAGCTGGGCTGTGACACGCGCTTCCTGTTCGGGTTACTTGCGAGCTGGTGTTCCATGATCCCATGTGTCTCGGGGTGCCCTCTGCAGTTTGGGTGCTGGGCGCTCTAGCGGATAAGCTTCCTCGTCGCGTCACCCACAGACAACGTTGAAGGACTCCCACGCGTGGCGAACATAAAGTCTCAGATCAAGCGCAACAAGCAGAACGAGAAGGCACGGCAGCGGAACAAGTCCGTGAAGTCGTCGCTGCGGACGTCGGTGCGCAAGTTCCGCGAGGCGGCGGACGGGGGCAACCTCGACGAGGCCGGCACCGCGCTGCGCGTCGCCTGCCGTCAGCTGGACAAGGCGGCCAGCAAGGGCGTCATCCACAAGAAGCAGGCCGCGAACCGCAAGTCCGCGATCGCGAAGCGGTACGCCGAGCTCCAGCAGGCCTGATTTTCCGGGCTGCGCCTTAGCCGGCGTCTCGGCTGGCGGCGTCTCGGCTGGCGACTATGCGGCGGACGGCGCGCTCCAGCGCGTAGTCCGCGCTTGTCGACTCGCCCTTGACCTGCGCGTCCGCCTCGGCGACCGCGTGCAGCGCGCGGGCGATGCCCTGCGGCTGCCAGCCGCGCAGCTGGCGCCGCACCGCGTCGATCTTCCACGGCGGGGCGCCGACCTCGGCCGCGAGCGACATGCTGCTCGCGCCGCGCGGGGCGGTGGAGACCCGGCCGAGCAGGCGCACCCCCTGGGCCAGCGCGCTGCAGATCAGCACCGGCGAGACGCCGGTGGCCAGCGCCCAGCGCAGCTGCTCGAGGGCCTGGGTCAGCTGCCCTTCCACGGCCCGGTCGGCGACCGAGAAGCCGGTCGACTCGGCCCGGCCCCGGTAGTAGCGGGCCACCACCGCCTCGTCCACGCGGTCCCCGGCGTCGGCGGCCAACTGGTCGCACGCGGCCGCCAGCTCGCGCAGGTCCGAGCCGACCGCGTCCAGCAGCGCCCGCGCCGCGGCGTCGTCAGCCGGCCGGCCGAGGCGGCGGAACTCGGACCTGACGAAGTCGAGTCGTTCGGCGAACCTGGTGAGTTTCGGGCGCTCGATGATCTGCGCCTTTGCGGTCCTGGCCGCCGTCAGCAGGTCCTTGCCCTTGGCACCGCCGGCGTGGGTCACGATCAGCACCGCGTCCTGGGGCGGCCGGGCCAGGTACCTGGTGAGCTCGGCGGCGACTTCCTTGCTCGCGTTCTGCGCGGACCTGATCACGACCACGCTGCCGTTGCCGAACAGCGACGGCGAGGTCAGCGAGTCCAGCTCGCCCTGGGCGAGGTCGGCCGCGTCGCGGTCGTGGACGTCTGGGGCGTCTGGGGCGTCTGGGGCGTCTGGTTCCGCGGCGCCTTCGCCGTCCTGGCTGGCCCGGGCCGCGGCGATCAGCTCGCGGACAGCGCGGTCGACAAGGAACTCCTCTTCGCCGACGACCAGCGTGACGGGAGCGACCGTTGCGGTGGGCGCGCTTGCGGCAGATCGGGGCGGCATGGTGGCAGCATGCCACGAGGGCGGCGCAGGTGCCGAATCGGTCCTCGACCGCCCGTTCTTTCGGGGCTTGTGGCACACGCGCCCGCAAGAACGGGGCCACACCAACTCTGCACACGCCCACCCCGCCCGCCGGCTGACGATCGAGGCGACGATCGGATTGTGATCGCGCTGCGGGCTGACCAGGGGTATGATTCAAGGTATGACCAAGAAGATCGGCGTCTCGCTCCGCCAGGAGTTGTATGACTGGGCCGCCCGCGAAGTGGAGGAAGGCCGCGCCGAGTCGGTGTCCGCGCTGATCGCCGAGGGCCTGGAACTCCTGGAGGCCCGCGCCCAGCTCGAAGCGGTCATCACCGAGCTGCACCGCGAAACGGGCGAGCTTGATGACCAGGCGAAGGCCCGCCTGGCCGAAGCCCTCGCCGCCGCTGACGAGGCCTACCGCAGGCACCAGAGCAGCAGCGCCGGACACGCCGCGTGAGAGGATTCGTCTTCGACGCGGGTGCCTTCATCGCCCTGGAACGCAGATCCCCGCTCCTGCTGGGCATCCTCGACGAGGCGCTGCGCGGGACGGTGGAAGTGGTCCTGCCCCGTACGGTCATCGCGCAGGTCTGGCGCGGCAGTCCGCGCCAGGCCAACATCGGACGGCTGATCAGCGCGGGCCGGGCGCGGGGCGGCCCGGTGATCGTTGATGAGCTGACCGCCGAACGCGCCAAGCAGATCGGCATCACGATCGGCGCGACGTCCCATCCGGACATCGTGGACGTGCACGTGGCCCTGGCCGCGGCCGAACGAGGTCACGCGGTCCTCACCTCTGATGACGCCGATATCGCCGGTGTCAACCCCGGGCTGGTGCTCGTCCACGTCTGATCCCGCCGAACCGCGCCTCGGACAACGCCCCGCTCTCCCCGCTGACGCCAGCGCCGCTGCCAGGTGCTGAGCCGCAGCGACCTGACAACCCCCGCATTCTGGCCACACAGCGCAACGCCCGTCCATGCGGGCACTCCACGCCGCATCTACAGTCCTGCCTGCATTAACCTGCTCGCCGCTTGCTCCACAAGGGACCTCGTGGCACATCCGCTCCGGGAGAAGGGACCGCATCAACTCTGCATACAGCCACTCCGCCCGTCGGCTGACTATCGAAGCCATGATGGGTTTGTGATCCTCTAGCCGTGAGCTAGCGTGCCTCCCGGTTAGCGCGGTCTGCGGGGCGGCGGATGGGTATCTCGCCGGCGCTGATGTCGGCAGGGTCCCACGTCAGGATCTGCTCCTGGATCAGGACCGACAGGTGGACGGCGAGGTCGTGGTAGGCGGAGGCGTTCCATTCCGGGTTCTTCGACGTGTTGTCTCGCAGGTCGGGGAAGTCGCCGGCATCGATGATCGCCGTTACTTCCTTGCCCGCTGCGGTAAGGACGCAGATGATCCTGCTCCTGCCGAGGACCGGGTCGAAGCCTAGCCAGGTCAGGTGCCATCGTTCCAGGAACGGCACCTCCGTGGTTCCGGTCAGCTTCCCATCCGGACTGTAGAAGGCCGCCTCGGAGGTGGAGAGCAAGATCTCCCGCAACTCGGGTACCGCGCTTGGCCCGAATTCCATGCGTCCCACGGGGCTCCTCACTACGTCTGCGTGGCTGCGCTCCAGGCTCGGTATAGAGATTACGGGCAGGACTGGTCGACTCTCCTGCCCTCGCGGCCGTACGCGGTGACGATAGTACCGGAGCTGATCTGGGGGACCACGAAGAACGTCCAGATGATGTAATAGCCCGCGTAGAAACACTGGTAGATCGGGGCGCTCTCCAGATAGTTGCCGTTGTCCTGGGCAACGACCCTGGCGGGTGCCTTCAGCGTCTGGGCCATCGCGAACGCGAAGTTAGGCCAGCCGCCGAAGTACTGCGCGATGTGCGGTTCCAGATGCCGGTAGCCGTAGCTGGCGTTTCCGCAGTACAGGGTGTCCGCGCGGTATCCAGCTGCCTGGTACTTCCTGGCCTTGTACGTGGCGACGACCTTGCGGACGCTGGCGCCTTTCCCGCAGCCGGGGACAGCCGTGATGGCGGGTGCGGAAGCGAGATGCCATGCGCTGGTCCCTGTCGTAATGGGCATGAGGGGAACGCCGGCTGTTCCCGTTGCGGCCATGGCGGGCCCGGATGGACCACACAGCACCGCGACGATAACGGCCGCTGTCATCGCTATCGCCGCTTTTATTCCGATTACCGGTACCCGCCGCGGTCGCGCGGCGGCCTGGTTTTCCCCGTGAGTGGTATCGGCGTTTGGCACGAGCCTTTTCCTTTCCGTTTGCGCTCGCGCACGGGATCGCGCGCCCGCGCTGCCCTGGCTGGCAACCGTCACTACGGCTCCGCCCGGCGCGCAGTTCGGGATGTCAGAAGTCCGTAAGACAGTCCGTGACCGGCGTATCACACAGTGAATCTCGCTGAGCCTGCTTGATTCACGGCCTTTCGGTACGCAAGCGGGCTAGTCGGGCCGCCAGGTACTGCCGTCAGCTAGTGCGCACGGTGATCGATATGCGCCAGGCAATAGGCGTCATCTGGGTTGCGGTTCCCCGTCAGCACCATGCGACTCGGCTGCCACAGCGTGTGCCGGTACGTGAGCCGGGCGCCTCGAACTCATAGCTGAGCGAACTGGCGAAAATGACATCCGTTAATCTTTGGGACTTCTAAGATTGCGGCAGTCCCCGCTCAAGGGCGATACACCCGCCGTACAGCGCAGCGCCCGCGCGTGCGAGCACTGCACGCCGCGATTACGCCCTGCCTGCACTAACGTACTCGTCGCGCGCTGCCCCACAGGGCTCACGGCACCCCGATCCCACTAGAACGGGGCCGGGGGCACACGAGCCCCGCTCTTACGCGGTACGCAGGCACGGGGCGGCCATTCCGCCGAGGCATAGGGGCTTGGGGGTGCCGGGATCGGCGGCCTGCGCTCGCCGGACTAGGTGACGGGCTCGCCGCCGCGCCAGACGCGGCGGGGGGACAGGCCGTAGGACCAGACGAAGGCGCCCTCGTGGTCGGCGTCCCAGAGCACCATGTCGGCGAGGCGGCCGCGGACCATCGCGCCTCGGTCGGGGGCCTTCAGCGCGTGCGCGCCGCCGATAGTGGCCGCCCGCAGCGCCTCCTCGACGCTCATGCCCAGGTAGGACACGGCGAGGGAGATCACGAGCGCCATCGAGGTGATGCCGTTGCGGCCCGGCGTGTGGTCGGTGCCGAGCGCGACGGCCACTCCCTTGTCGAGCAGGCCGCGCACCGGCGGGCGGGCACCGGCCTGCAGGGCCGTGCCCGGGCAGACCACGGCCGCGACGCCGGCCCTGGCCAGCACCGCGACGTCGTCGTCGTCGGCGGCGTGCAGCATGTCGGCGGACGCGCAGCCCATCTCGGCCGCAAGCCGGGCCGCGCCGGTGTGCGACTCACCGCAGGCGTGCACCCGCGGGATGAGGCCCGACCTGCGGCCCGCGTTCAAGATCCAGCGCGCCTCGTCCTCGGTGAAGCCGTTCTCCTCGCAGTACACGTCCACGCTGTCCGCGCCGACCGCGGCCGCGTCCGCGCACCACGAGCTCACCGCGTCGATGTAGTCGGGGCGGCGGCCGAAGAACTCCGGCGGCACCGCGTGCGCGGCGAGGAACGTGACGTGCAGCCTGGGCATGCCGGGCTCGTCCTCGAGCGAGCGGAGCATCCGGACGTCGGCGAGCTCGCCGTCCCTGGTCAGGTGGTAGCCGGTCTTCGCCTCGATCGTGGTGGTGCCGGATCGCAGCCAGCGGCCCATCCGCTCGCGCACGCCGTTGCACAGCGTCCACGGGTCGGTGCCCCTGGTGACCGTCACGGTCGAGCTGACCCCGCCGCCGGCGGCGCTGATCTCGGCGGTGGTGGAGCCGTTCGAGCGCATGGCGAGCTCGGCCCAGCGGTTGCCCGCGTAGACCGGGTGCGTGTGCGCGTCGATGAGACCGGGGGTGACCAGGCCGCCGCCGAGGTTCTCCACGTGGTCCACGTCGACGATGTCGTCGACGACGCCGGGAATCCGGCCGGGCAGCTCGACCGCGGGGCCGACCCAGGCGATGCGCCCGTCGTCGCCGGTCACGATCGCGGCGTTGCTGAGGATCTCGGAGCCGGTCCACAGGCGTCCGATGTTCGTGAGCAGGCGAACAGTCACCGGCAGGCCCCCCGGGGACCGGTGATCGCACGCGCCATAAGCGTCACCTGCTATGAGTTGTCCGCGCCGGACCCCCGTCGTGGACAGACGAACTCGCCTTGCGACCCTGTCTGACGTCGGT
>JASHTQ010000059.1 GCA_030040475.1 Streptosporangiaceae bacterium | reverse complement strand
AAAGACATCGTGCCGACCCCGATGAAGGGACCGCACCCCTTCACCTACTGGGACTACCGGGCCGGCGCGTTCGCGAAGGACATGGGCATGCGCATCGACCTGGTGTACGCGACCCAGCCGGTGCTCGACCGGGTGACCGGCGCCTACGTGGACCGCGAGGCCCGCAAGGGCAAGGGCCCGTCCGACCACGCGCCGGTGGTGGTTGACCTGGCCTAAAGGCCGAGAATGCGCGCGGCGTTGTCGTGCAGCACCGCGGTCATCACCTCGGCGGGCAGATCGAGTTCCGCCACCTCGGCCAGGCACCGCTCGGGGGTGATGAACGGGTAGTCGCTGCCCCACACGAACTGCCCGGACAGCCGCCCGCGCAGCTCGCGGATCACCTCCGCCGGGATGCGCCGCGGCGACCAGCCGGAGATGTCGATGTACACGTTGGTCTTGTGCAGCGCGATCGCGATCAGGTCCAGCTGCCACGGCCAGCCGAAATGCGCGGCCACCACGGTCAGGTCCGGATGCGCCGCCGCGACCGGGTCGAGCTTGAGCGGGTGCGCGTAGTCGATCCTGATCCCCTGGCCGCCCGGCTGCCGCGCGCCGATCCCGCTGGTCCCGGTGTGGAACAGGGCGAGCAGCCCGTGCCGCTCGCAGGCGGCGAAGATCGGCCAGTACGCCGGGTCGTCGGGCGCGAACGCCTGCAGCGACGGGTGGAACTTCACCCCGCGCAGCCCGAGCGACGCGATGTTCGCCACCTCGGCGACGGCCGCCTCGCCCTTGTGCGGGTCGACCGAGCCCAGCCCGGTGAACACGTCCGGGTAATCGCGGCACGCCTGCGCGACGGTCTCGTTCGGCACCCGCGGCCGCTGCGTCGCGGTCTCCGCGTCCCAGGCCAGCAGGACCGCCTGCACCTGCAGCGCGCGGTACCTGGCCGCAAGCTCGTCGAGCGACTGCCGCTGCGCGGGCGAGCGGAAGTAGGCCTCGGCCGCCTCGACGTAGCCGGCCATGCTGCCGTCCAGCCAGTCGGGCGTCGGCAGGTGCACATGGAAGTCAATCGCGCGCAAGGACACGCCTCATCGTAACGATCCCGCCGGCGGGCCCGCCTGCACCCGCCGCCTTACCTCGTCGAGCCCGTCGGCGCCGGCCGGGATCGTCCACCAGCTCTCGATCCACCAGGTGGCTCCCGCCGCCTCCCATGTCCCGGGATCAGGCGGGTCGAGCTGCACGAACTCGCCCGTGCTGTCCGCCTCGACGATCACGTCGTACGGCGCACCGCCGAGCCCCAGCGCGTCCCGCCGCGACCGCACGATGGAGACCAGGCCGGCAAGCTCGCCGGGACCGGCCACGTGCCGCGCCTCGCCGGAGTCGATGACCTGCGGCAGCAGCCCGTCCCAGCGCGCCGCCCGGTCCAGCGACGGCTGCCTGTCCCGCCCCGCGACGTACGCCCCGACCATCCACACCGGCGGATGCGGCCGCTGCACCGGCGGATCGGGCGGCATGAAGTCGGTCGGCTCGGCCGAGTAGTGCGTCCCGTGGTAGCCGAACGGCTGCCCCCGCATCAGCCCGGCATAGATATCAAGGCACTCATCCAGCTTCTCGGCCCGCACGCGGCGCCCCTCGTCGGCCTCGAACGCCGTCCACCCCCCGTGCAGCGCGCCGAGCCCCGCGCCCAGGATGACCCGCCCGCCGCTCAGCCGGTCCACCGTGCCCACCGCCGAGGCCAGATCCCACGGCTTCCACCGCGACACAGGAGTAAGCAGCGTCCCCATCCTGATCCGTTCGGTGACCATGCTCGCCGCCCCGAGCGTCACCCACGCGTGCACCCCCCACACGGCCTCCCAGGTGAACACCCCGTCCCACCCGTGCTGTTCACCAAGCGCCGCGATCGAAGCAAAGTCCCGCGCGTCCCCATGGGGCACCACGAACCCAAACCGCATTATTCCTCCTGAAATTGTGTTCGTATAATAGTCGCTTCTTAGTTCCCATTTATTCAGAACGGGGGGTGGTGCGTGTCCCGCGAACCGTTCCCCAGTCGTGGGGAGGACGACATGGAGCCGCCCGGTTCGGCGGTCCTGCCCGTCCCGGAGGATGACTGGGGTCCCGGGGCCGCGGCCGCAGCCTCGCCCACCTCATCACCGCCCGCACCGCCTGCTGCGCGGCCCCGGGCTGCTCCCGGCCCGCCGCCCGGTGTGACCTGGACCACACGACCCCGTGGGACGGCGGCGGCGGGCCGACCTGCCCGTGTAATCTCGGTTCTGGCCCGCGTCTCGTGATGATCACGATGGATTTGCCTGCTGGTAACGGGGCTTGTGGGTCACAGGCCCCGCAAGAAGGGGCTTGTGCGTCACGAGCCCCGCTCAGGGCATCGCGCTCAGTGACTGGCGGTCCCTGTGAGGTGGATGATGCGAATCGCCGGCAGATGACGGTCGTGTCCATCACGAGATATACGGCCCAGGTCCGTAATCTCGCCCCGCCGTGCAAACGATAACGACACACTTCGTCGGCCCGGCTCTAGCGCGATGCATCCGGCAGTCGGAGTCGTTCGCTGCTGCCCGGCTCATTGAAGGCGTTGGTCGCGTGCAGCATCTCGGTGGCCCGGGCGAGGCTTGAGAAGTCGATCCGGGCGGTGTAATCGTGCCCGTAGCGCAGTGCCTTGATCAGCACGCTTGAGTCGGCCTGGCGGGTCAGCTGCCTGAGCCCGCCGAGGTAGTCGTCGCGGAATACCGTCGGGATGATGATCCTTGACTGTCCGCCGCCGGCCAGTTCGGCGTTCATCATGACGCGTGCGACGCGGCCGTTGCCGTCGTCGAACGGGTGGACCTCGGAGACGAGGAACATCATGTACACGGCGCGCTCGAAAGCGGTGTCCAGCGCGGCCAGCCCCTCCCACCCGGCGGCCAGCGTGCCGGCGGCCAGCCCGGGCAGGACGAATAGGGCGTCCCCGGCCCGGTTGGCGGCCTCTTTGAAGACCCCGGGCCGCTTGTCGGGCCGTCCGCCCATGATGGTCGCATGCCTGGACCGCAGCAGGTCCACGAACTCCTCCGGCGTGGCTGCCAGGGTGGTCATCCCGGCCAGGTCGGCAACGACCATGAAGGTGCCGACCAGGTCGTGGGCATCGTCGGCGCGGCCGGGTACCTGTTTGCCTTCGTAGACGACGGCGACCGCCTCGTCCAGTTCGAACTCGGTTCCCTCGATGAAGTTGGAGAAGTAGGCCTCGAAGAATGGCAGGTATTGATAGCGGGGGTCTCGGGGATCGGGCACTGGCCTGTTCTGCGGCGCTGAGCGGCGCAGGCTGTCAGCCAGTTGCCTGAACAGGCGGACCCGGTCCTGGTCATAAGGCAGCGACGCCTGGCGTGCCGTCAGCGCGCGGGATGGCGTCGCAATCTGCTTCGTGTCCAGCGCTGCCCCGATCATCTGAGACAGCGTCTTCACCGAGTCCTGCGGGGCACCGACCTGACTCGCGATCTCCTCGGCCTGCGCCCGGTACCGGGCAAGGCGCTGCGGCCCGTCTGACTGGCACAGCCGGTCGACCCAGTCTCCCAGTTCGGCAGTGTCCAGAGTGCGGCGCGCCCGGCCAGCCCGGGAGCGAGACGGCCGGGCGTTCTCTGCCAGGGCACGTCCCCTGCTGGCCTGGTACAGGCCGCCCGGCAGCGGGATGTCCCCGTCCAGTGGCCCGGCGCCTGGCCGTGCCGTCACCCGCAGGCCCGGCAACTGGACGTCTCTGGCCCGGCCATCGCGAGCGAGATAAAGCACGCCGTCGACAGGCCCCCCGGTCACGGCCGAGCGGTCGGTGATGACCGCGCCAGGGAACAGCCCTCCGGCGATAGCCGGCCACTCTCGCGCCGTCACCGCACCCGGATCCGACGTAACATCGCTGGTGTAGACGCCTGCTGCCAGGCGTGCGAGCTCGCCGCGGCGGACCCGGCCTGCGATTGTCGCAGGCGGCACGTTCGCGGCGAAGACGATCGTCGTATCCACGTTTTCCGTCGCCCCTGCCGAAGTAATATGCGTTTAGCATACGTGGCGGCGAAGTTTTCCGCGAATAACGGCAAGCCGGTGCCAGTGCCCCCGCCCCGCCGCGACGCGAGTCCGCTTTCTCAGCGGAACGGATTGGAAACCCGGACGCCGTCGTAGTCCTGGCCGTCGCTGAGGTCCTCGGACAGGACTTGCGTGCAGCCCATCGCGCGGGATGCCTCGATGATTGCGGCATCCCAGTACGAGAGCTGGAAGCGCTGGCGCGTATCCAGGGCCGCCATCATGATGCCGCTCGTGATGTCCTGCACCGGGAAGCGTCGGAATGATTCGGTGAGCAGGACCGCCTGCTGGTGACCGATGGCGTCCGGGCGGCTCGCGCGTGTCGCTTGGACATAGAACTCCTGCAGGACCTGTACTGACAGCGCCAGATCGCGTTCGGTCAGGATGTCGTTGGCGCGGTTGGCCTTGTCCTGCTCGGCCGGGTCACGGGAGATCGCGTAGAGCAGGATGTTGGTGTCAACGAACCGCACGGTCGTGTACCTCATCGCGGCTCAGCCGACCGGCGGCGCGGAACTGGCTGATCCCGGCCTGGACCTCGCGTTGCAGCGCCTCGAGCCTGGCGAACTCATCCATCCGGCCGGACAGTTGCTGGAGGTAGGCGACGACCAGCGCGCTCACCGAGGTGTCACTCTGCGCGGCAGCGACCCGGGCATTGCGGTAGACGTCGTCAGGGACAGACACCGTAATATTCTTCACATTTTCACAGTAGCACGTGCTCCGTGAATCACGGTACCACAGCTCATCGAGCCTCGCCGGACTGTGTCCGGGCACTGCCCCCGCTGCGGCCCGCAGTCGGTGAAGGTTACAGAAACAGAGACGTTTGCCCAGCTCAAAGGCGCTATAAGCTAGTGCGGGCAAGGTCCGCCGTGCAGGCGATGATGACACACTTGCGGTCCACTTCCCTGGTCGGCCGCCGGGGCGGTGCCGGCACATCGGGTGAGCAGATTTTGTACAAGTTTTTGGTACACTATCGTTATGAGCGATCCGGTGGTGATCTATGTTCACCCGCTGTCGGAGGTGCGGCAGCGGTTGTCTGGGATCCTCGCGCGGTTCCGGCGGGAGGGCGCGGCAGCGGAACCGGTCGCGTTCGGGTCGCACCGCAAGCCCGAGGCTATCCTCCTTCCGTACGAGCTCTACGAACGGTACGAGGCGCTGTCCCGGCAGCGCGCGCGGCTGGACACCGCCCTTTCTGCGGCGCAGTCCGTTCAGGCCGAGCTGCCGGGACCGTTCAGCCCGGATCATGACCGGGAAGTCGCGGCGTACGTGGAGGGGGGGATCAGCGCGGCCGAGCTGTACCGCAGGACGGTCGCGCGTTACCGGCAGCCCTAAATGCCGGAGGACCCGTACACTGACCCGGTTTCTGGCGTCCTGTACAACAAGCTCGGGCTGGGCGCCGCCGGCCTTGAGGCCGCGGAGCGGGAGATCACCCACGCGGCGCTGATCCTGCTGGAGGAATCGCCCGTGTCCCCCGGCTACGACCTGCCTCACCTGCGGGAGATCCACCGGCGGATTTTCTGTGACATCTACCGGTGGGCGGGGCAGATCCGGACGGTGACCATCGCCAAGGGCGGCGCAATGTTCTGCCTGCCGCAGTACATCGATTCGTCCGCGGCCGTTATCTTCAGTGAGCTGCACAACGAAGACTGCTTGCGCGGCCTGCGCCGCGCCGCGTTCGTGGGGAGGCTTGCTTATTACCTGGGCGAGGTCAACGCCCTGCAGCCGTTCCGCGAGGGCAACGGGCGGGCGCAGCGGGCCTTCTTCGGGCAGCTCGCCCGGACCGCCGGGTTCACCCTCGCCTGGCAGCACCTTGATCCCGGCCGCAACGTCGAAGCCTCCGCCGCGATCATGCGCGGCGACCCAGAACCGATGCGCGAGATGCTCGACGCGCTCGTCAGGGATGACACCTGATGCGCGGACCCGGTATGCGGTGGGGCCACGATCCTTGCTGCTGCGCCGCTTCGGTCGCCAAGCGCGATCGGCTCGCCCACCTGGCAGCGCCCGGGACGTCGCATGGCCGGTCCGGCGTATCGCCAGCAGCCAGCCGCCAGGAGCGGCCAGTTCCGCCAGGCCGCTTGCATCTCGTCAGCATCTCATCCTGACGCCAGTCGACACTCGCAGAAAGAATTCGTCAGCTGCTGACTGTTTCTCCAGCTCAGATGCCATATCTGCAAATGCCGTTAAGGTCCGTCCTGCAAACGATAGTGACACACATCGTCTGCGGCCCAGGCAGTGGCCAGTTGGCCAGCACGACTCTGTGCTCGCGTTGTCGTGACTGCAGGACCAGCGGCGATGCTGAGGTGGACGGTATCGTGCGCCTGACCGATCACGGCCATGCAGAAACCTGGCTCAGTGATGTATAGTTCACAGAATCATATATCTGTTATGATTGCTGCCATGGAGCCGGCAAAGCCAGACTGGGTCTTCGACCGGGAACGGGAATGGCAGGGACTCACGGAGTTCGCCGCTGACCCCTCCCGGCACGCCACGCTCGGCGTCGTCAGCGGACGGCGCCGGCAAGGCAAGAGCTATCTCCTGCAGGCACTCGCCCAGGAGATCGGCGGCCTGTACTTCGCCGCCACGGAGGCAACCGAAGCAGAGTCGCTGCGCCTGTTCGCCGACGCGCTGGTCCGGCACACCCGCGAACCCGTCGAGCAGCCGTTCCGGGACTGGAACGACGCGATCAGGTACCTGCTCCGCCAGTTTCACAGCGAGCCGGTCCTGGTGGTGCTGGACGAGTTCCCCTTCCTTTCCAGGGTTTCGCCCGCGCTTCCCTCGATCATCCAGCGCGAGCTGGGCCCGGGCGGCACCGGGTCGGCAAGCCCTGCCCGCCTGGTGCTGTGCGGGTCGGCGATGAGCGTGATGGGCGGCCTGCTGTCAGGGCGGGCGCCGCTGCGCGGCCGCGCCGGCCTGGAGCTCGTCGTCCAGCCGTTCCGATACCGGGACGCAGCGGCATTCTGGTCCATCACCGACCCCCGGCTCGCGTTGCAGGTGCATGCCGTCGTCGGCGGGACGCCTGCTTACCGCAGGGAATTCGTCCGCAGCGACGCGCCGTCCGGCCTGGATGATTTCGACGCCTGGGTCCGCCGCACGGTGCTCAACCCGCAGACGCCCTTGTTCCGCGAGGCGCGGTACCTGCTGGCCGAGGAGACCGACATCCGGGAGCCGGCGATCTACCATTCGGTCCTGGCCGCCATCGCCGGCGGGCACACCACCAACGGCGGGATTGCCGGGTATATCGGCCGGCGCTCCGACGAGCTGTCCCATCCGCTGGCCGTGCTGGAAGACGCGGCGCTGATCGTCCGTGAACCCGACCTCTTCCGCGGCGGCCGGGCGACCTACCGCATCACCGAGCCGCTCATCACCTTCTACGAGGCAGTGATGCGCCGCCGCTGGCCGGAGCTTGAACTGGGGCTGGCGGACGCGGTCTGGGCGGCCGCCCAGCGCACATTCAGCTCCCAGGTCGCCGGACCGCACTTCGAGGCCATCTGCCGGTCCTTCGCCACCCTGGCCGGCGCCGGGCTGTTCGGCGAACTGCCCGCCGAAGTCGGTCACGGCACGATCAACGACGCCGCCGAGCGCGCGCAGATCCAGGTGGACGTCGCGGTCTTCGCCGCCCCTGCGGCCGAAGGACCGCGGCGCATCCTGTCTCTCGGCGAAGCGAAGTGGGGTGAGGTCATGGGCCTGCGCCACCTGGCCCGCCTCGCCCGTGCCCGCGACCTGCTCGCCGCGAAGAAATACGACACGAGCACCACAGTCCTCGCCTGCTACAGCGCAGCAGGCTTCGACGAAGACCTCCGCGGTCAGGCCGCCCGCACCCCCGAGCGCATCCTGCTCACCGGCACCGATGATCTTTACGCGATTTAACACGCATCACCGTGCGGGTTCCCGAGCCGAATTTCACCTGGCCACGGCGCGCACGACCAGGAACCCCAGGATCACCAGCGCCGTGCCGGTATCGACTGGATCGCCCGCGCGAACGTGTCGGCCGCGACATGGTGGCATTCATCGACGATGACCAGGCCGTACTCAGCAAGGATCGCTGCCGGGTCCTCTGCCCGGGTCAGTGACTGCAGCGTTGCCAGGTCGACCCGGCCGGTGAGTTTCGTCTTTTTGCCGCCACCGAGCTGGCCGATGTCCTTGGGGCCAAGACCCAGGTGTTCACGCAGCCGCTCCTTCCACTGGTCCACCAGCGGAGTCCGGTCGACCAGGATCAGTGTCGGCACCTTGTGCCGGGCGATCACACCGCAGCCCATTACCGTCTTCCCCGCGCCAGGCGGCGCGACGAGGACCCCTAGTTCGTGCGCGGCGACAGCGTCCACCGCGGCCGGCTGTTCGGCCCGCAGCGTGCCGGTGAACTCGATCTCCAGCTCAGCCGGTGCGCTGCGCAGATCGGTGATCGCCAGGCGGCTGCCCGCCTTCTCGACCAGCTTCGCGGCACGATCGGCGACGCCGCGCGGCAGGAACAGCCGGTCCAGGGACTCTGAGTAGCAGCGCAACATCCGCGGTGCGCCCCAGACGCTCAGCCCGATCTGCTGCCGGCTGTAGAACTCGGGATTGTGGAGTGATGCCAGGTGCTTCAGCGACGACAACAGACTCGGCGGCAGCCCGGCCAGGCGGATCGCCAGCATGCCGCCCAGCTCAGCTTTGATGACGTCCGGCGGCGGAGGCTCGGCCGCCAGCGAAGATCTGTGCAGCCGCACCGCAGGACCGACCGTTGGCGGCTGGAGCTCTTCCGCCCGCTCTACGACGTCGCGGCGGGTCATGCGTTCAAGCGACGACAAGTATGCGAACTGATCCTGGTAGGGCTCGAATGTCGCTGGGTCGACAAACAGCGTCGTGCGATTCTGACGGCACCTGCCCTCCAGCGGCAGCGCGATCAGGTTCCCGAAGCCGCGTCTCGGCAGATAATCCTGCGCGCGTCGGCGGCAGCTACCGGCTCGGAGAAGAACGTCCACACGTGCGCGCCGTCGCCCGACCTGGAAATCTCGACCGCCGCGGGCACGGCGGCCCAGGCGGCTGCTTCCGCGTACGCAGCGGTGTCGAGCCGCCACGTGCCGCTGTCGAAGTCGCAGACCAGCAGGCGGCAGGTACTGTCAGGCAGCATCGCGTAGAGCCCGCACGCGGCCGGGTTTTCCTTCGTCAGATGCGCGGAGATGACCTCATCGGTAAACGGCAGGTAGTCCGGGTTGTCGCGGGTGGTGCCGGGCCGCCGTTTCGGCGCCCAGCCCTTGGTGCCTTCCGCGGTGTTCTCCCAGCGGTAGGCGTAGACATCGCTGCGCCCCGCGAAAAGCGTCCGGTACAGGCCCACCTTGGCTTGCAAGCTTGACTCGTGATCTACCTGAGGCAGGGCAGGTCCGTGGACCGGGCCGAACAGCGGCATCTGCCGCGGCGGTGTTTTCGCGGCCATGTCGAGTTCAGCCTGCAGCGGCAAGGGGCCGTCAGCGCTTAGCGGCAAGGTGGTCAGCGCATTCAGGCGGGCCTGAAGCGCGGCGACCTCTTCGCGCAACAGCGATATCTCGGCGCAGTGCTCGCAGCATTCCGGTCCAGGCATCTCGGCGGACACCCTTCAATACTGCCTTGACGTGCGTGATGCCTTGCCTGCTAGGGCTTGAGCTGACTGTAACTGGCTAGATTCGGGTAGCCATGAGCGGGCCATCGAGATGTCTGTGCTGGACAAACCTCTGAGCTTACCAGAGCTTACCGAAGAGATTATGGTAAGCTCTGGTAAGTTCGGGCGAGCGAGCAGGGCGGGTTATGAACCTGGATGAAATCATTGCCGGGCTGCGGGCGGCTGAGGCTGAGTTCGAGGATGTGGAGGCCAAACGGGCGGCAGGAGGCGTGCCGGAGAGCCTATCTTCCACAATGGCGGCGTTCGCGAACGCGCGCGGGGGGCTCATCATCCTAGGGCTCGACGAAGGGCAGGGGTTCGCGGCCACGGGCGTGCCGGATGCGGCGGCGACGCGGAATGCCGTCGTTAGCACCGCGCGGGAGAAGCTGACACCGCCGCCGACGCTGAGCGTCGAGGTCGTCCCGTTCGAGGGCGTCAACTTGGTGGTCGCGGAGGTCGAACCATTGCCGCCCGCACAGCGCCCCTGCTACGTCACGGCGAGGGGTCTCTACGGCGGTGCCTATGTCCGGGTCGGCGACGGTGACCAGCGGCTGACGTCTTATGAGATCGATCGGATGCGGGAGAATGCGGGGCAGCCGCGCTGGGACGACGAACCGGTTATCGACGCAACCGTGCAGGACCTCAACCGGGACTCTATCTCACGGCTCATCGAGAATGCGCGCCGACGGTCACCACGGGTGTTCGGGAATGCCGACGAAGCGGACGCGCTTGCGATGCTGGGCGTGCTCGTTCGCCATGAGGGCATCCTGGTGCCGTCGCTGGCAGGGCTGCTCAGCGTTGGCCGTTACCCGCAGCAGTTTTTTCCGCAGCTGATGGTGTCGGTTGCGGTTTACCCACACGTCGAGCGTGGCCGGAGTGGGCCGGGAGGCATCCGGTTCCTGGATAGCGCGGCGCTTGGCGGCGCCGTCCCTGACATGGTGGTAGACGCCGTCCAGGTAGTGCAGCGGAACCTGCGCGTCGTCAGCCGCGTGATCGGTGCCGGCCGCGCGGACCAGTGGGAGATCGAGCCGGAGGTGATCCGGGAGGCCGTCGTCAATGCTCTGATGCACCGGGACTACAGTCCGCAAGCACGTGGCACCCAGGTACAGGTAGATGTGTTCCCGGATCGCGTCGAGGTTTCTAGTCCCGGTGGGCTCTTCGGCAACGTCCGCCTTGAAGGGCTCGGCGAGAGCGGCACGTCGTCGTCTCGCAACCCGCGCCTCGCCGCGCTGCTGCAGGAAACAGGAGACCCGGTTACCGGGCGGCCCGTGGCGGAGAACCGCGGGTCCGGGGTGAGCCTGATGATCGACCGGGTTCGCGAGGACACCGGACTTGTCCCGATCTTTACTGCGAACCTCGACCAGTTTCGCGTGTTCATCCCGCGTAGTTCGCTGGTGACACCGGAATTCCTCGACGTGCTGGGCCAGCACGTGGATATCGCGCGTCTCTCTGACGCCCAGGTAGCCGCCATGGCTCTCGCCAGATCCGGTTACGACATCGACCAGGCTGTCCTTCGGAGGCTGGGCCTTCGCCCTAGTGCAGCGCGCACGGAACTGGCCGATCTTGTGACGCTAGGCCTGCTGCGTTCACGCAAGGCACGCGATGAGGGACCATACCGCCTTGGCGTAGACCTTACCTCTGTCCGTCAGTCGCCTCCTTTTCCGAAACTCCCGGACAACGGCCTGGGAGCAAAGATCATGGCCGCCTTGCGCGGAGTCGAGGACGCGAGCCGCGAGGAACTCCAACAGGCCACCGGTACGGCCCGGAGCCGCCTGACCAGTGCACTACAGGAGCTTGTCGATCTCGGGTTCGTCGAGGCGACCGCACCTCCGCACAGCCCCAACCGCCGCTACCGCGCGATTCGCTGAGGATCAAGATCCTGCAGAGGTTATTTCCGCAGTTCAAAAGGCTATGCCAGTGCAGCCACGGCCCGCCGTGCAAACGATAATGACACACTTGGGTCGGCCGTTCATGACGGCTGGTTGTAGAGATCGCCCATGGTGACGAGGAGAATGCTGCCTTTGCCGGCGGTCGCTTCGACTGCCAGCTCATCAGTGAAGCCGGTCGCGCTGAACAGGCCCAGCGTGGCGTCGGCGGCGTCGTGCCCTGCGGCGGTCAGCAGGCCGCGGAGGTGCTGGAGCCTGCGCAATTCGGCCAGGCCCGGGCGGCGGTCGCGGTGCTTGGCCTCGCCGATGAACGCTACCGGCGTGCCGGGGGTTCGCGGGCGGCCGCCGCGCTCGAGCGCCAGGACGTCGACCTCGTGGCTGGTCTTGTGCTGGCGGCAGGCGATGACGGTCTGCCCGACCGGTCCGGCGGCCAGGCCTGCCTCCTCAGGGGCGTACCGGGCGACCCACGCGGCGGCGAGCGCCTCGAAGTGCGGCCCGAAGACCTTGGACTCAACAGTGTGCGCTGCCTCGGCCCAGACCTGGCGAGCCCGCCCAGCCTCCAGGTCGGCCAGGTACGGCTCGATCACCAGCTGGTGGAACCGGACCATCGGGTCGGCGACCGTGATCACGGGCCGCCGGTCCAGCAGCAGATCGTGCTGGCGGTCGATGAACCCCGCCGAGGCTAGCGTGGTCAGCTGGTGCGCCAGTGACGTGGCCGGGCGGCCGAGCAGGCCACCGATCTTCGTCGGCGACGATTCTCCCGCTGCGACGGCCGCGAGTACCGAACTGTACGCGGCAGTATCGCGGATGCGCGGATCCTCGTGCACGACCCGGCGGGCTTCGTCAAACAGCGGCATGGACGGCCGCAGCACGTTCCGCGCCAGCCAGCTGCCAAGCTGCGCGGGGTCCTCTGGAACCTGCGGATCCGGCACAAGCTCCCGGTAGCCGGGCGTGCCGCCGATCAGGGCGTTGTGCGCGAAGGCCGGGGCGGGATCGGCGATCCCCCAGAATTCCCGCGCGTCCCGGTAGCCGAATGACCGCACGCGCAGCTCGAGCGCGGCCCGGCCACGCAGCGCCCTGGTCCCGGACAGCAGGTCCGCCATGACCGAAATCGCTGAGCCGCACAGGAGCAGACGGAACGGCGCGGTGCTCGCCTCGGCGCCCGGTCCCAGGCTGTCGTACAGGGACTGCACGACCGACGGCAGCCCGGGGGCTTCCTGGGCCAGGTACGGGAACTCATCAAGGACCAGCAGCGGAGGCACGCTGCGGGAAGCGGGCGAGCGGGATGGCGCGGCCATCACCTCAATCGCTGTCCGCAGCGCCTGCTCCCAGCCGCCGAACCCGAACGCGCCGGCCGACAGGCCCGCCCAGGCCGCGAGCGAGTCACCGAACCGGCGCAGCGAAACCGGCTCGGCCTGTTCGGTGGCCAGGTGATACAGTCCGCCGACCGCGCTGGTGAGCCGGCGCAGCAGGTAGGATTTGCCCTGCCTGCGCCTGCCGTAGACCACCGCGATCCGCAATCCCGCCAATGGCGAAAGCGCGAAGTCGGTCAGGTCCGCCCACTCCGCGTCACGATCGAAGACATCCGTCGGCTTGCCCAAGGAACTACTATCCAGCGGAACCCCCATAGCCCGACTACAGTTATATTAAGTGTAGTCGAGCTTGGAAGTGCAGGCGCCCCCACGGCTAGTGCAGTGATCCCTGGGCCAGCGATACCGCATGATGAAATCGTCGAGAACCTCGACCAGCGTGTGTCCCTCCAGCGTCCCCGTCCGCCGCGGTTGCCTCCGCCAGCATCGGTGTCAGGTGCTACTCGAAGCGGTTCCTTTGCGACGTCGACAGCTGGCGCTTGATTACGGAACTGCGCATGAGAATGTACGGCAGATCATCCATGGTCGCCTCCCAGAGCCTGGTCGATCAGTGCCTCTGGCAGCCCGGACTGCTCCCCGAGCCAGCGGACCCATTCCGTGAGCAGGTCCAGCCCGGGGGTGGCGTAGGGCTTGCGCCAGTCTCCGATCAAAGCGCGGAAGAGCGTTGTCCTGGTCGGTGAAATCAGCCGCTCCGTACCGGGCACGACGCAGTCGAGCCACTCTGCCGCGACATCTTCGACGATCTCGGCATCCGGTGCCTGACCGCGCCTGCCGGTGTACCAGGCGGTGAACTCACCGACCATGGGCGCGGGATTGACGGGCTGAGTCCGCGGGGTTCGCGTGCGCTCCCAGGGCAGCTCCATGCCACGCTCTGACAGCGCCTTTGCGATGTCATCCAGCCGCCGGTAGGCCCGGTACCAGCTATCCATCCGGGAACGCGATTCGCGACCCCCGACGAACTGATCCGACCGCACACACGCAGCCAGGAACGTGAGCGCGTCGGCATCGACCGCACTCGGCACAGCCGCGTCTGCGCTCTGCCCCACCGCCGCGCGCCATGCCTCGGCGGCCTCGTCCGGCGAACCGAACGTCCCTGCCCCTGCGATGGTGATGAAGCCACCCCCATCGATGTCCAGCAGCCACGTGACCGGTTCTGTCCGGCCTGGATAGCTGAATCCGGCGATGATGCCAAGGCGCGTGCCGTAGGAGTCCCGGATCACCTGGATGTCACCAGTCACCGCTGGTACGACACCGAGCCAGTCTGGCTGCACGTAGGGCAGGGAAGCGGTCACCTTCGCCGCTCGCTCGGCCGCGTAGTCGCCGAGCCCGTAAGAACCGATCGCCGCCACACCGTGTATCAGCCACAACGTGTCTACGTCGTGATCCCGCCGAACCCGGTCCGCGGCCCGGTCTACGAGTTGCGCGGCCCAGCCGTCCATATTGAAACCCATCTTCTCCCGGCTCAGGGCGGCATGGAGCTCACCGCCGATCAGTTCGGCGGTCGCCTGCTCAAGCTCCAGTGACCCAGGCTCGTCACGCAACGTCGCGGAATGCTCGATCACATGATCGTGCGACGCCTCCCACCAGTCGGTGGGATCCCGCGTGGCCAGGTCCGCGAGCTTGGCGGGCATCGTTCTCGATGGCGTGCGGGCGGCATCGCGCGGAACCGCAGCCTGCGGCTTCCGTTTCTTCTGAGACTTCTTGGGCTTACGTCCACGGGACACCGGTGACACACGCAGCAGCCTACCGACGCGGTCCCTGCTCGGCGTCCGGTCAGCCCTCAAAGCGACGGGTTCGATCGGCCCGGCCGCGTGACCAAGATCAGCGATACGTGCGGCCACCGTAGCGACGGCTAGGCGACGAGGCAGCGCATCGGAGAACTTCAGTCCCTCCAGGGCCTTGTCATCCATTTCGGGTAGCGACGCCTACCAGGGTCGGCAGCCGGACCAGGCGCAGCAGGTGTCCCGCCGGAAGTTCGCCCAGTTCAACGACTATAAGGGCGAATGCAACTCCGCCCCGCCGTGCAGGCACCACCATAAATGCAAGCAAGGGGACGGGTGGACGCTCGAACAGCCCGAACCCGGCGTCCTGGTCTGGCGGACACCGGCCCGGCGCACCCACACCACCACCCCCACCGTCTACCCGCTCTAGCCGCCGCGGGGTAACGGCGTCACGCTTCCGTGCATCACGCTGGGCCGGGGAGGCGCCGTGGTGACAGGACCCGAAGACCGCCAACCGGCAGCGCACGGCCGGGGCCGTATGCGCGCATCCCACGCCGACCGCGACCAGGTGATCGAGGTGCTCAAGACCGCGTTCGCCCATGGTCGGCTAGGCAACGACGAACTCGGCGCCCGGGTGGGCCGGGCGCTCGCCTCGCGGACCTACGCCGAACTGGCCGCCCTCACCGCCGACATCCCCGCCGCGCCGCCAGCCCCCGCCCCGACGCCGCGCCGACCCTCCCGGGCGCGCAACCGCGCACCGGTGAGCAACAACGTCCGGGGCGTGGCTATCGGGCTGGTCGTCGGCCTGAGCCTCGCGGCCGTCATCCTCTTTAGCGATCTCTTCGGTGCCATCGCGTTGCTCGGCCTGCTGGCATCGCCTTTCGCCGCGATGCTGGTGCCGGTTGTGATAGCCAACTCATCGCAGCAGCGGCGCTCCCGCGGGCAGCTGCCATCACAGCCGGGGCAAGGCGGCCAGCCTCCCGAAGTCCAGCGGCCCGGTCAGGCCGGCCATGATCCGGCGCCCCCCCTGCCCGCCCCGACAAGGCCCGCGCCGACCTGCGGACCCACCGCCCGCGGCCGGGCCGGCCGCATTCTTCCGGGCGGAGTGCTCAGGCACCGCTGGTCTGGCGGACACCGGCCGACCGCAGCTACGTGACCACACCGACCGTCTACTCCGCCTAACCGCTGAAGGCCCGCACCGACGTGCGGGCAGGCCGTTTCTCAGCGAGCGGCCGACGGGGGCGTCCGCAACCGCGACAGCCGGAACCGCGACTTGGCCGTCTCCGGCAGGCCCGCAGCGTCCGCCCCCGCTTCAGCGTCCGACACCTGAACCGCGGAGTCCGGCAGCGCCGCGTCGTCCAGCACCGCCTCGGACATGGCGTCCGGCACCGCGTCGAGCTCGGCGCCGTCCTCGCGTTGGGCGGGCCGCATGCCGCGCCATGCGGCTACCAGGCCGACGAGGGCCGCCACGCCGCACCACAGCCACACCTGCCGGCCGAGCAGGTGCCAGCCGAGCACGCCGACGATCGGGCCGACCGCGAAGCCCAGCGCGAACACCGACTGCGAGGAACCGAGGTACTGACTGCGCAGCCGCTCCGGGCCGGCGTTCGCCGGGTACGCCGACATGGTGGGGCCGGCGGTGATCTCGGCCAGCGTCCAGATCAGCGTGCCGCCGATGAACACGACCAGCCCGGCGGGCACCGAATACAGCGCCTGGCCGACGCCGAGCAGCAAGAACCCGATCAGCGCCACCACCCTGGCCCGCCAGCGCTGCGTCACCTTGGTGACGAGCAACTCGCAGGTGATGACTATCCCGCTGTTGAGCGACAGCACGAAGGCGTACCAGGCGGTGGCCTCGTGGGCGGCTGCCATGGCGAGCGGCAGCGAGCTCACGTACTGGATGTAGACGGCGGAGTTGATGAACAAGGCGGCGAGGAACAGCGCGTATCTGCGGTCGGCGAGAACCACGCCGAGATCGGATATCCGCCGCCTGCGTGCGGCGGTCCCGCCATGCTCATCGCCCCGCCTGGGCAGCAGCAGCAGCGCGATCACCGCGTACCCCATCGACGTGATCGCGTCGCCCCAGAACAGCAGGTTGTAGCTGACCAGGATCAGCAGCGCGCCGACCAGCGGTGACAGCGTGGTGCCCAGGTTGGTGCACAGCCGGTATACGGCGAAGATCATCACCTGCCGGTTCTTGGGCGTCAGCTCGGACAGCAGCGAGGCCGAGGCGGGCCGGTACAGCAGGCTGATCATGCCGACCACGGCCACGTCGACCAGCAGTGCCCAGAAGTTGTGCAGGTACAGGATGCCGATCATCAGCACCCCTCCGCCGCCCATGCTCAGCACGGTCGCCCGCCTGGCACCGAGCCAGTCCGCCAGCGCGGTGCCCACCAGGATGCCGGCCACCCCGCCGAAGCCGTAGACGCCAAGCGCGACGCCGGCCTGCACGGCGGTGAACCCCCGGTGCGTCATGTACAGCACAAGGAAGATGTTCAGGAACGTGCCGAGCCGGTTGATCAGCATGCCGATGAGGATGGCCTTCGCCGCGGGCGGTGCCTCCCGGAACGTGCTGATGACCTTAGCGTCCTGCTTGCTCGCCTCGGTCATCTAGGTCACGCCTTCGGCCAGGAAGTGGGCGGCGCGCCGGCTCGCCGCCAGCGCGGACTTCGCGCTGCCGCCCGACCCGCCGGTGAAGGTGTAGGCGCGGTCGCCGATCTGCCGCAGCGCAAGCACCGGGGGGTCGCAGTAGCAGTCGGCGGCGGCGACCCGCCGCCTGACGCCGCCCAGCTTGAGCCCGGGGAAGCAGTCGTCCGCCAGCCGAAGTGCCAGCTCGTGCCGTGTTAGCCCATCCTGGGCCTGCGTCACGGGGGTGATGCCGGGCGGGGCGTCCCACTGTGTCGTCGGCACGCCGAGCAACTGACCGCCGTCCGCCGTGGGCAGCCCGTAAAGACCGGTTCGCTCGTCGGCGAACGCGGGCGGCCGGACCGGGCCCGAGTCATAAACGGTGTACTGGATGGACCTGGTCCGGTAGCCGTCCGCCGTCCGCCCGCTCGCGCGCAGCAGCCCGGGCGTCCACGCCCCGACCGCGAGTACCACGGCGTCGAATCCGCGGCCAGCGTCGGCCCGCAGGGCCTCGATCGGGTCGGCACGCACCCGCGCCTGCGGCCGTCCGGCCAGGTCGGCCAGCACGGCCTCGCGCAGGCGGTGCGGCGACGTGCAGCCCGCCCGCCGCTCGCGGATGACCACGATCGTGTCGTCTCCGGCCCAGCCGGGCCCGCCGGCCCGGGCGCCGAACACCGCGGACGGCGAGGTCAGCTCCGCCGATCCCGGCAGCTCGCGCTCGATCTCGGCCACCGCCTGGGCAAGGTCGGCCTGGCCGGCCGCATCGGCGCCGCGAAGGTAGGCGAACCCGGTCTCGCGGTACTGAGCCCACTCCCGCAGGACCGGGCTGCCCAGCAGCTCGACCAGGCTGTCCAGGGCCAGCGCCCGCTGCTCGGGCAGGGCGTCGTAGGCGCGCACCGCGCCGCCGGAGGCGGCCGTCGCGTCCGCGGCACGCAGCGATCCGGCCAGCAGCTCTACCCGGGTGCCCGGCAGCTGGGCCAGCCGCCAGGCAAGCAGGGAACCGGCCAGGCCACCGCCCACGACACGTACCCGCACTCCCGCCGTCCCCCTCCCGGCTAACCGCCGTCGGCGGGCGGCAACTCGTGGAAGCAGCAGGTGGCTGACGCGCCCGTGGCCATGTTGACGCCCCCGGTGTCCGGATCGGTGGTACCGCGGACCCACATCCCGCCGTATCCCGGCCCGCAGAGGAACGCGCCCCAGGTAAGCACGTACGATTCGAGTCCGCCGTCGCCGGGGAACAGCTCGGGTACCGGCCGGACCCTGCGCTGCAGCACGAACGCCTCGTTCATCGCGGCCCGCACCTGCCGGTCCCACTCTTCGGCGTCTGTGAGCCAGCCGGCCACCACGCCGAGGCCACCGTGCTTGGCGGTCGGCTTCAGGACGAGGTTCTCCCGGTTGGCGAGGGCGTATTCCAGCAGGTCCCCCTGCTCGCCATCGACGGTAACCTGACCGGGCCTTACCAACCGTGTCCACGGCAGCAGCCGGTCCAGGCTGGCCAGTTCGGCCGCGGTGCACAGGTGCCGGTTCTCCTCGTCGGACAGCAGCGCGAGGGCGCCCTTGGAGCCGTAAAGCTGTGAGTCCATCGGGGTGAAGATCTTCACCTCACCGCGCTCCGCCGCGCGCAGCACCGGATCGATCAGGGCCGGCCCATCCGGGTGCATCAGGTCCTCGATCAGGAAGACGCGGTAGATGACGTCGATCGGCCGGTCGCCCAGCCATACCCGGCGGTCGTGCAACGACAGGTGGCCCAGGTGGCAGGGGACCAGGTCCAGGCCGAGCTTCTTGAACTCGGTCGCGCTTGTGTGCAGGACCGCGCTGAACTGCTCCACGTCAGGGGGCCAGTCGACGGCCGCTATCAGGGATCCGTCGCCGGGGCTGACGCCGCACTCGGCCATGATCGTGTTGGCGACCTCGGTCAGGGTGTCCACGTATGACAGCGAGTGAGCCCGGACGAACTCGGCGAGGACGGGATGGGCCAGCATTCCCTTGTTGAGCAAGGCGTTGTCGCCGCCGCCGACGGTGCTGCCCATGTTCAGCTCCATCAGCCTGAAACCCGACGGCTCCGGGTACAGATCCGCCCGGGCCAGCCGGACCGGCTCATCCGTCTGGAGTCGCAAGATGGCCGTGACCTGGGCTTCGGCCATGCCGACCGCCCGGGCGAACGCGCCGACGTCGCCGCCGAACAGCCGGCCGGGCAACGCGGTCAGCGCACGGTACAGGTTCTCCAGGTCGGCCGCGAGCTGGCCGTGGCCGGCATGGCTCAGGAACACCGGCCGGGTCAGGCAGCGGCCGAAGTAGGTGGTGGCCGCGAGGTCAACCTCGCGGCCGGCGGCGTCCACCAGTTCGCGTGGTCCCATTCCGCGCCTGGCGGCCTCGTTCAGGTACAGCTCGGTGAGCTCATTGTCCGGCATGCGCGGGCCTCAGCCGTTCCCATGGAGTCTTGGTGGTGGTCGGCGCCTGGCCGACGAGCTTGACTTCTATCTTGTCGGCGAAGTCTTCCAGCCTGCGCTGCGCGTCCTGCGCCGACGAGCCGGTGACGATCAGGAATCCCAGGACGTTGTTCCCGTTCGGCGGCCGCAGGATGGTGTCTCCTGGACGCAACGTCGCCCCTGCCATCAGCGTGTGCTCGGACTCGGTGACCTCGGCGGGTATCCGGACGTACTCCAGTTCTCCCTCGTCGCAGATCAGGCAGGTGCCCATCATGTGCAGGCCGGTCGGAGCGTAGTGGTGCACCCTGGGCTTGACGCCGCGGGCCACGTCCATCACCGCCTCGATCGGGCTGTAGTCGGCGGTCGCCCGCGCGACCAGGTCCAGCCCGCCGCCGCCGGGGCGGATGGCGATCTCGACGATGTACGGGTCGCCGCGGTGATACCTGACCTCGGCGTGCATCACGCTGCGCCGCAGCCCCTGGGCGTGCGCGGAGTCCGCGATGACCCGGTGCACCCTGGCAAGCTCGGCCTCGCTGAGCGTGGTCGGCGCCCGGTGCACGTCGTCCTCGAAGGTGTCGCCCTCGGCGGTGACCCGGTCCACTGCCGACCCGAGGTAGACCTCGTCGTCCCAGGCCAGAGCCTCGAACAGGTGCTCATGGCCGTCCAGGAACGACTCCACGAGGACGCCGTGCGGGCCCAGGTCGATCCCCTCGGCCTCACGCAGGTAAGGGGACATGTGCTGCATGCCGTCGGCCGTGATCCGGTAGCGGTCCGCCATCTCGTCCGGGTCGTCGATCCGGAACACGAAGTCGCTGGCTGCGCCGAGCGTCGGCTTGAGCACGACCGGATAGCCGAACTCGGCGCCGACGGCAAGCGCCTCGTCCAGGCTCGCCACGAGGCGATAGCGCGGATGCGGCACCCCAGCGGCCTGGTGCGCCTGGCGCATGAGCAGCTTGTTGCGGCTCTTGCGGGCCGCGTCCACGCCCACGCCAGGCAGCCCGAGCGCCTCGGCGACCGCGGCCGCCGTGATCACCCCGGACTCGGAGAACGTGAACACGCCGTCGAAGGCCTCGACGGCGTGCCACTCCCGGGCGGCGGCGATGATGTCGTCGATCTGCTGCGAGCCGACGATCCGGTACCGGCCCTGCGCCCAGTAACCCTCCTGGCCGATGCCGTTGAGCACGAACAGGTCCGCGCCGAAGCCCTCGACCTGGTGATAGCGGGACAGGTGGTAGCTGGCGTGCTGGCGGGCCTCGACGCCGAGGAGTTTCATGACGGCTGGGAGTGCTCCGCACCCGCGGCCCCGTGACGGGCCGTGAACTTCTCCGACATATCGGTGTCCCAGAACACGCTGTAGAACTGGAAGTCGGTGTCTCCAGCGTTGATGACCTGGTGATGCACGCCCGGCGGGAAGTGCACGATGTCGCCGGGCAGGAACGGGCTGCGCTCGCCCTCGGCCTCAAGCGCACCCTCGCCCGAGATCGCGATGAAGATCTCGTACTCGTGGTGCGAGTGGGCGTCGGTGGCATGGCCAGGCTCGATCACGCACCAGGCACCCTCGAACGGAGCGTTGAGCGCGGCCCAGGGCACCAGGCGCTGGACCTGTACTCCGTACTCCTTCGGCATGCTGTCACGGTCGAGCTTGTGTATCTCCATCACACACTCCCATGGGTCAGGCCCGCATTAAGGCCTCGCGGTGCTCGAGGAGATCGGCGACGATCTCGCCGGCCCGTACGGCAAGCACGCTGATCAGCGAGTCCGCTATGCCGTGCGTGGCCTCGTTGGTTCCTTGCAGGTAACAGCCCGCCGTGATGTCCGGCGGGGTGATCATCCGGTAATTGCGGCTCACCCGGACGTCGCCGATGCCGCACGCGTCGGCCAGGTCGCGGATCAGGCTCGGCGCCCTGCCCTCGAAGCCGGTGCCGAGCAGCACCAGGTCGCAGCGGAGCTCGTCCCGGCCGCCCCGCATCTTGTCGTTCAGGGTCAGCACGATCTCGCCGTCGACCATCTCGGCCGCCTCGACGTCGACCATCGTGACCATGGACAGCCGCTGCTCGCCGGTGAGCCGCTCCAGGTACACCTGGCGGAACAGGGTGTCCAGCATGTCGGGGGTCACGCCGGCGTAGTTCGTCAGCCGCATCGCCCGGAGCACCTGCTCCCGGGTCTGCTCGGGCGCGGAGAAGAACTTATCGGTGTAGGAGGGGAAGTACAGCTCGTTGGTGAACTTGCTCGTCTGGTAGTAGTCGAGCCCCGCCGACCGGATGATCATCGTGCACTGCGCGCGCGGGAAACGCTGGTAGGTCTCCCACAGCATCTCCGCCGCGCTCTCCGCCGCTCCGACCACCACCACGCGATGCGGCTCCCGCGGGTCGATGTCCCCGATGCGGCGGGAGTACTCCGTGCTATGGATCACTCGCTCCCTCGGCAGCCCGGCGAAGGCCGCGGGCACGTGCGCATCCCGGCCCGCGCCGATGACCAAGTTGCGCGCCTGGATTGTCGAGCCGTCGGCCATCCGGGCCAGCCACCCGGCCGACGAGTCGCTGCCATTGGCCGAGACGGGCTCGATCCGGGTGCAGTCCCGGCTGTACTCGACTCGGACGAGCGCCAGCGACTTCGCCACCCACTGCAGGTAGTCGGAGATCTCCAGCCGGAAGGGCAGAAAGCTGCCCATGTTGATGAAGTCATCCAGCCGGCCGACCGAATGCAGGTAATTAACAAACGAGAACCTGCTGAGCGGGTTGCGCAAGGTGACCAGGTCTTTGAGGAAGGACACCTGGCTCTGCGTCCATGGCAGCATCATGCCCCGTTGCCACACGATGCTCTCGTGCTTTTCGATTACCAGGGTGTTCGCCGCTATTTCGGCGGGGGCCAGTTCCTCTACCGCAACAGCTAAAGCCAGATTGGAAGGTCCAGCACCAATGGCGAGAATTTCGACCTCTTGATGAGCCACCGCTGTCACCGCCCTTCAGGCCATATATAGGCCGAGCGGGAAAGCGGGCAGCACACACCCGCACGAAGGGTTATTACCTTAGCCCGCATAGCCCGCTCATGCTAGATGTCTCTGGCATCCTGATCGCCAGGTTAATGCTCACATGATAGATGATCTACGTCAAGAGCCTATCGCAGGTCAAACCCTCCTAGAGTACGTAGTTACCTCGCGTAGCTAACTATCTACGGACGACATATAAGGCGCACCTAATTCGCATCTTGGCGCGGCCGGGGTGGGCCGGCGGAATCGGCCCCGGCCGCACCGTGCGCACCGTGCGCACCGCCGCCCAGGTCCGTCCGGCCAGGTCCGTCCGGGCCAGGCCGGACGGACCTGGGCGAATCGCCGTAATGCCGTAATGCCGTACTAGTGCAGGTGCACCGAGATGTGCTCGAGCGGGTAGTTCGTCAGGCCCGGGACCGAGGCCGGTGCCGGGTTCGGGATCAGGACGTTGAACCCGCACTCGCCGGTGGCGTCGCCGCCGACCTTGTCGGGGGTCCCGTTGCTGTCGCCGTACTCCACCGCCGGGTCGTTGCCGGAGCAGACCAGGTTGCCGTAGACGGTGTTGGTGTTGGTCTCGTTGACGTCCGTGGTCGACTGGTTGCCGGTGTCGATCAGGTTGCCCCGTATGGTGTTGCGGTAGATCCCGAACTAGTGCCGTGGCCGGACACGTTCGCCCCGCGGATCGCACCTGCCGCAACCGCCACATCTCACCTGCCTCACCCGCCCCTGCCACCCGCCGCCGGCCGGATCGTGGGTCAAAACCTCCCCGATAAGGGCAGCAACGACCCACGATCATGACAACAGGCCCGGATCAGGGCGGCGGAGGGAATCACGCGGACGGCTGCCGCGGCGCCCGGCGAGGCAACCGTTGCTTGCTGCGGCACTAGAACCGATCCGCGGACTGCCGATGACGTAAGTGTTCCATCACAAGCGCATCCCTGCCCACCGATAGCAGAGGCCCAGATTATCATTGGAATTGACAAAGCACTCATATAGGAGCTATGGATGCACGTATTCTCGTGCGCCGTAGTGCTTCAGTCTCCAAAAGGCCACTTAAGTCATGCGACATAGCCGGTGTCTATCGGGTCAATAATCGCGCCGATTGCTGATATGACACCTTGGATGTGATCAGGAATGATATTAGCGAATGGAAGGAATACGGATGCCTTCCATTCCTTATTAGCGGCCCCTTCTAGCTTAGTTCCTGCGATTCCACTTAGCAGCTCAGCTGCCTTCTCTAGACGGGAAAAATCTTGACCGCCCTCTTTGAGACTCTTCGCTATCCACATCAATCGCAGTTCGAGGCTAGCCTTGCTGAGGTTCATTATCCAAACCGTGGTATCGATTCCGGCAACGAGGTAATGGCCGGATACTCCAGGAGTCGCCCATCTGCCCCAGCCGTGCCTGATGCCCCGGCTGTCCACGTCGTCCAGAAGCTGCTGAATGACGGCAACCTCCGCTTCGGAGAAACGATCACGAGCTGCTTGAATGTAGCTCTCTTTGTCCCACAACTGGCCTTTAGCTTCCAGAGCTTGGAGGCGCTGGGGACTGATCATGAACTCTTCGACGTCACGTACGGGATAGAGCTGGCTGACCGAGATGAGCACCTGCGTGTGGCTGGCACCAAGACTGTCCGTGGCAGTCGCCCTGTATGCCTTGAACTGGACCAGCGTGATATCTAGACCGATCTCGGATAGCCAGACAGCGCTCGCTGCGACGACCATCGGATACTCCCGGGCGAGCAGTACGATGCGTGGCTGCCGGAGCGACTTAAGAGATAGCTCCGGCGCATGGGCCTGCAGTTCGGCAAGTGCCTCATCTGTGGAGGTCGACAGACCGCGGCCCGTCCGGAACCTGGCGTATTGCTCGGCCAGAGAATCCACCGTGAAGCGGCTGACCATAGCCGCATACTTAATCGCCTGCATCTCCGTGGTGTCCGGGGCCTTGTCCCGCTTCAACTCGGCGACTACTAGCCGACCGTCCGCGTCAAGTCCCAGGACATCCAGGCGGTCCTGCGGCCCAGGCCCAGAACTGCTCCACCAGCGGTCGAACTCAAAGGTCACTACCTTCACGCCCGACCCGAGGATTTCAGGGTACGCGATGACCCACTCCTGCAGGTCGGCGCGCTCCTTCAGCCCGGCATCCGCGAGGCTGATCGGCTCAGCCGGCACAGCGGCAGGTCCTACGACGGTAAAGAGCAGTTCGTCAGCCACACCGGTAACACTACGCTGACGTTCGTAGCCAGACATGAAAGCTCCCGCTCGCACCGCCCATCAGCGGCGGATGAGCAGGAGGTGCCATACGGTGCTCGTTCGGTCGGACAGCAGCCATCGCATCGGCAGGCGGGGAAAGCGATCTGCAGATGCAGTGATCCAGTCCGGCTTTATCCGCTGCTTCCGATGCTGATGCGAAGTGGCTCTCTGTACCCGCTGAGGTATTTCTCGGTCCGCGGGAATCCGAGGCATACGACGAAGGCGGCACTGCCGAATTCCGCGTCCAGGCGCTTCCAGTTCCGTACGAGGTACTCTGTCGCGGCCCAGGAACTGTCACCGCGGATGCCGACGCAGAAGAAAACCGTCGTGCCGCGATCGGGGTCGTGACACTTCTCGATCAGAGCCATGTTCACGTCGGCGAGGTTGATCGTGCTCTGAGATCCGCCTCGCGTGACCGTGATGCTCCGCGCCTGCTCGATCGTCGGCCAGTCCGCAGGCACCAGGTCTTCTCCGGTGAGGATGGCGGTCGGAAGCCGGGCCTGGACATATCTGGCGCGCACCGAGTTCCTCGCACTGCTCCCGACGACGATCAGGTTGCGGTCTAGCTCGGCGTCTTCCCCTTCGGGCGGGCTCACCTCGACCAGGCACCGCACCCGGTCGCGGAGCCACAGCGCATCGACCAGGCCGCGCACCAGGTCTGGCAGGCGCAGCGGCGCAGAACTGAAGAGCTTGTCAGCCGCCTGCGCCGCCCGCAGCTCATGCAGGGCAATCGTGTAACCGACGGGCCTCTTGCTGGCCTGCGCAGTCCACAGGTTAGAGAGGTAGACGGCCACGGTGTCTGCCCGGGCCAGGCCGAAGAACCGGGAGAACCGCCGCGCCACGGTCGCACTGGCTGCCCAGAAGATCATTCCCAGCAGGACCCAGAAGATGACGTTAGCGGCCACGCTGCCCGCGAGCTCAACGATGAACCCCATGCCCCACCTGAACGTGCCGTGCAGGCCCTGTCAAGCTCCCATATGTGAGATGAGTCGCGGGACTTGACGGCACGGTAGCGCGTGTCAACAAGGAGATGCCGCAGCTTGCCGACGTGGGTGACGATGCAGGGTTGGTGCCATGCCAGCGGCAAAGGCGGAGACGTCACCAAGCCTGCCGTCGGCCCTGGTGACCCGAGGGACGCTCTGTACGCGACAGAATCGAGTGCAGGGACTGACGGGACGTGATCCTGGCTGGGGTCAGGCAGCGTGTGGGGCCATCTCCACGATGAGATCGGCCTCGAGGGCCGTGCTGATCCGTTCCAGCAGCGGGATGGTGGGTACGACGCCGCCTGCTTCTAGCCGGGAGAGCGCGGCTGGGTCATGCCGGCGCGGGTGGCCAGTTCGGTCTGGGATAGGCCCAGGGCCAGAGGGCGTTCGCGGACCGCCTGGCCGATCAGGAAGGCGCGGCGGGCCTCGGCGTATCCTTGGCGGTAGTCCTCGCTGCCGCGGCGCTGGCGGGCGAGCTCTTCGTATGCGGTGTGCTCGTCTGTCATGTCAGTCCGCCTCGGTCGAATATGTCGTGGACCCGGCTGTGCCGGGTCTCGGGGTCATCTGGGCGCGCAGGGCGCGGGCGACCTCGGCGGTCTCCGCGCCGCGGGTCTTGCGGAGGACCGTCAGTAATATCACCCGCCGGCTCGGTGCCAGCCAGTAGGTGACCCTGGTCAGCTGGCGCGGCAGGCGGAACCGCAGCTCCCTGACTTTCCCGCCGGGGTGCCGGAGATAGGGCTCGCCGAGGTCCTGGGCGTGCTCGGCGAGCAGGCCGCCGAGGAAGTCGACCCGGCCGAAGCCGCGGTCGGAAAGGCTGGTCAGCCAGGACCGGACTTCAGACTCGATCTCTTTAGTTCGGGTGACGATCGAGGTTCTTGCGGGTTGTCGCAGCGCGTGGTCGTGCGGGGATCGGCGTGCCGGGCGGCGATCGGGATATCGCACAGGTCTACCCGGCATCCAGCATGGTCGTCATGGAAGTATGTCCGGGCATGTGCGGATATGGGATGGTAATTCGCATGTCGGCCCGTTGCGCGAGGTGGCGAGTGGCGGCGTTCCGGTCCATCCGGGCGCCGCGGCTGTTGAGCTGGACCGGGCCGCGTCCGGGGGATTGCTACCTGAACCGGCGCAGCTGCTGCATCCACCGGAAATACACCCCAGTCCCAGGCGGCGCGCGGTCAGCGGATCCAGTCCGCGCCCGGCACACCAGGCGAGATAACAAGCGATGGCTGAAATGAGCCTTCCTTCCACGCGGTTTTACGTGGCCGCCTGGCCCCAGCGGCCCCGGTGGACTGTTTCGGCCTCAGGTTTGCGGCGGCTGCTCAGGTCGCGTGGCGTCTCGTCGCTGTAGCCGATGGAGATCGCTCCGATCGGCGTGAAGTGCGCCGGGACGCCGAACGCCTCGCGGTACGCGTCAACCCGCCCGGCCGGGATCCCGAAGAAGCATGCTCCCAGCCCCGCGTCCACTGCGGTCAGCAGCATCAGCAGTGCCGCGAACCCGGTGTCGATGTCCCAGTAGGGGGCGGGCCACCAGGCATCGGACCGGTCGGTGACGCCTTTATCCGGCAGAGCGTAGCGATCCAGGTAGGCGTCCTTGTTCGAGTGCGGGATGATCAGCAGCGGGGCATCCACGTTAGCGGCAAACCAGCCCCCGGGGTGATCTTCCGGGCGGACCGCGTCGCGGAACCGGGCCACGTCGGCGGGGGTGTCCAGCACCAGGAATCCCCAGCCCTGGGAGAAACCCGCGGACGGCGCCCGCAGGCCGTTGGCCACGATCCGGTCGACGACCCCGGCAGGCACCGGCCGGTTCATGTCATAGCGGCGGACCATCCGCCGGCGCCGGACAACGTCCTGGAAATCCACGGCAGCACGCTACCAGCCGGGGATTCCCGCAGGCCCAGCCGCCCGCGCTCCCGGCGGCATGCGAGTGCATGGCGCTGGCGGTCCCGAGTTGGGCATCCTTAGTGCGCACGTCAGTTGTCGTTAGAAGGTCTTGGAGCACGCACGCGACGGATACAGCGCCTCTAGCTCGCTCGGCGACCGCCCCGCTGAGCCAGGAGCAGGACATCCAGGCACAGCGGATCGCCCTGTGACTGCCCCGGTCACGGGGCGCTTTCTTCCGCTCTTGAGGCTCGCGGCCTTGTGCAGGTGAGCGGGCCTGACACCGGCGGTGTGCTGGCACGCGCGCGCCGCCCGGGCGACAATGACGGGATGGCTGGTGATGCCGACAAGGCCCTGCTGCGGCTGGTCTGCCTGTCCCATCTGGACGGGGTTAGGCCCTCGACGACGCTCATGTGGGTGAACCTTGTCTCCCCCGTTGTGGTCCAGGCCGCCGCCGGGGCCGGGCACTGGGCCGCCGGGCGGCGGCAGCGGGCCCTGGCGGAGTGGGTCGGCGCTGCTGGCTTCGGGCTGGTGGCGTGGGGCCTGGGCACCGAAGCGCCGGCCGCGGCCGAGTTTCAGCAGAACTTCCAGCGGCTGCTAGGGGACCTGATGCGCGAGCGTGGCACCAAGGTCCCGGCTGCCGCCGGGACGAAAACACCCGCGGCCCGCCGGGTAGAGCGGTTCTTCCGCTGGTGCGGCCTTGTGTCCCCGGTAGCGTGGGTGGTCATCAGCGTGCCGTGGCGGCTGCGCCACCCGCGGCGGCTGACGGTGCTTGCGATCGCCATGGAAGCCCCGAATGTCGTGTTTGGCGACCTGCGGGCGGCCCGGGCCGTGCAGCGGCGCAGGCCGAGGATGGCCGTGGGCTCAGTCCTGGTCGCAGCCGGATCGGTGGCCCGGCTGCGGGCAGCATCGGCTGAACCCCTCCGGTAACAGCGGACCAGCAGCGGCCACTTTACGGGCCGCGCCTAGTGCGTAAGTTCAACCTCCGCGAACTGCGAACCAGCAGGCATGAGAGTCCGCGCAGAGGACGTCGTCCTGGTAATTCTAATCGAGGTAATACCCGGTTATACTGAAGATATGAAAACAGCGATCTCGCTTCCCGGCGACATTTACGAGCAAGCCACCAGGCAAGCGGAGGCACTGGGTATCAGCAGATCTGAGTTCTTCGCCCGCGCCGCCCGCAGCTACCTGGACCAGCTTGCCTCGCATTCGCTCACCCAGCAGATCGATGAGGCGCTGCGAACCGCCGGTGACGACTCTAACGCCGCCGCTGCCGCCGTCGGCCGCAGGCACCTGGCAGGCCAGGACGACTGGTGACCGAGCGCGGCAGCATCTGCTGGGCCGGCCTGGGAGAAGCGCACCGCAGCAAGCCCGCCAAGCGGCGCCCCGTCCTGGTCATCCAGTCCGGCCCGTTCAACGCCAGCCGGCTGGGCACCGCCATCGCGGCCGTCATCACGTCTAACACGGCCCTGTCCGCCATGCCCGGCAACGTCTTTCTGCCCGCGGCCGTCTCCGGCCTGCCCAAGGACTCAGTCGTCAACGTCACCGCCATCGTCACCCTCGATAAGGCAGACCTCGAGGAACCTGTCGGCTACGTGCCTGCCTCCCTCATCGACGACGTCGACCGGGGACTTCGCCGCGTACTCGGCCTCTGACCGGAGCGCGCCCGCAGCAGATGAGGATGTCCGCAATGGGATAGACCAGAATTGGACTACGGCTCAGTCGGCCATGGCGTATCTGGCGGCGGTGCACGGCGGTAGCGGGAAGGAGCCTTGATGGATAGTCGCTTCAGGGTCACGGTCGGCGCCGGGACGATGATGTCGGCCTCTGGTGCCGCTGTTCGCTTCCCGCATCGGTGGACCCCTGGCGGCGTCACGGTAAAGGCCGATTTCACCGGCGGGCACCTGCTGCATCTGGCGGCGGTCGGCTGCGTGCTGAACGACGTCTACCGGGAAGCCGGGGTGCTGGGAATCGGAGTGAGCGGGGTCCGGGTGACCGCGGCGGGCGGGTTCGACACCGCGACCTGGCAGTCCGCGGGCATCGAGTACTCGGTCGAGGTCAGCTCCGATGCCGCTGCCGGTCAGATCGCTCACCTGCTCGAGGTGGTGGATCAGGTGGCCGAGATCCCGCAGGCCATCCGGGCGGGCGGCAGCGTCCGCCGTGTGAGCTGAGCCGCAGGTACCGGCAAGCCTGGCGGCCGGCACCTGGACCCAGCCCGCGACCGGGCCGCCCGCAGCGCCATGAGCAGAAACTCGGTCAGATCAGGCCGCCGCCGTCGCGAAGCGCGTTACGCAGTGTTTCCGGATTTCCTCTGGACGGCCGAGGGCGCAGCGGACGGCGGCGTGGTATGCCGGGATCGGGGAGGGCCGTTTCCCGGCGGGCAGTTGCGATATGACCGGGCTTGACGGCCCCGCGAACCAGGTGCCCGTGATTCCTGTGACGTGCGAGTTCGGCTCGCGCCGCGGCAGCCGTCCCGGCCGGCCTGAGAATCTCTGGCCACGCCGGGTAAATCGCTCGACTCGGGTCGGCCCTGGCACGCAGACTGCGATCGTGAGCTGCCCATGCGCCGACCGGCGGTCCTGACGCGGTGGACGTGGCGGGCGTGAGCGTCGACCTGGCCGGTATCGGCCGGGCGCAGAAGGTCGTACTGGTCGAGGGGCGCAGCGACAAGGCCGCGCTCGAGGTCCTGGCCCGCCGCCGCGGCATCGTGACGGGACCGGGCGGGGTCTGCGTGCTGGCCATGGGCGGTGCCACGAGCATCGGCCACTTCCTGGACCTGCTCGGCCCGCGCGGGCTGAACGTCAGCCTCGGCGGCTTGTGCGACTCCGGTCAGGAAGACTACGTCCGCAGCGCGCTGGAGCGCGCCGGGCTCGGCCCCGTCCGGACCCGTGCCGACCTGGAGGCCCGCGGCTTCTACGTGTGCGCCGAGGACCTCGAAGACGAGCTGATCAGGGCCGTCGGCACCGCCGCGGTCGAGCAGGTCATCGCAGCGCAGGGCGAACAGCGGTCATGGCATACCTTCACCAGCCAGCCTGCGCAGCGGAACCGTGACGTCTGCCAGCGGCTTCACCGGTTCATGGGAACCAGGTCCGGCCGCAAGAGCCAGTATGCGCGCCTGCTGGCCGAGGCGGTCGACCTGGCAAGGGTGCCGCGCCCGCTAGAGCGCGTACTCGCTTCCTGATGACGGCGCGGAGACGGCCGCCAGGTCCAGGTACGGCTCGCCAGCGGACGCGGGCAGCGCGACGGCGGCCGAGCCCGGCGCGGGCTTCGGCCTGCGCGGCTCCCGTTCGCCTGCCCCGCCGCCGCGGCCGCGGTAGATGAGCAGGCCGTTGACCGGATCGGGGACGCCATCGAGGGCCGCGCGCACGACAGGCAGGGCGCGGAACGCCTCCCACTGTTCTTCGGTGTCGAAGAGCACCTCGAATACCACGCCCCATTTGTCCGCATGCCACGCCCCGTCGCAGACCCCGTTGGTCAGCGCCGCCTCGATGAGTGCCGAGTCATGCTGTTCCTGCCACCGGAAGGCGGAAACCTCACCGTGCATGACCTCGATCGACCACCACTCGGCCATAACCGCGATGGTACGTCCGCAGCGGCGAATGCAACACCCGGCCACGCCCCGGCCTGCGTGCCGCCGGAATGCCAGCTCATGAGATCATTGCCCTCGTGACATCCAGGGCAGCCGACGCGGTCGTGATCGGAACCGGGGTCATCGGTGCCGCCGTCGCCTACGAGCTCGCGCAGACCGGACTGCGGGTCGTGAATGTCGACCGGCTCGGCGGCGTCGGTTCGGGCTCGACGAGCTCGTCCTCCAGCATCATCCGCTTCCACTACTCGACCTTCGAGGGCGTGGCCGCTTCCTGGGAAGCCAAGTTCAGCTGGGAGACCTGGCCCGACTATCTGGACAGCCCGCCCGGGGAATCCCTGGCAAAGTTCGTCAAGACAGGCTGCCTGATCCTTGACGGCAGTACCCAGCGTGAGCGGGTGCTGCCGCTCTTTGACCGAGTCGGCGTTCCGTACCAGTGCTGGGATGCGCAGACAATCAGGGACCGGGTGCCGGGTCTGGATCCCGCGCGGTACGGCCCGCCCAAGCCCGTCACGGACGACGCATTCTGGGCGGATCCCGACGGCGAGCTCGGCGCCTACTACACGCCTGACGGCGGGTTCATCGACGACCCCCAGCTGGCGGCGCAGAACCTCATGGCCGCGGCGAAACGGCGCGGGGCCGAAGCCCAGCTCCGCGAACAGGTGGTGGCGATCCTCCAGGAGAATGGACGGGTCCAGGGCGTAAGGCTGCGCTCGGGAAGCGTGATTCAATCCCCCGTCGTGGTCAATGCCGCGGGCCCGTACTCCGGCCAGGTTAACGCTCTTGCCGGCGTCACAGGGGAATTCCGCGTCCGGACCCGCCCGCTCCGGCAGGAAGTTCATTCCGTGCCCGCGCCGGCCGGCTATGCGCGAGACGAGCTGGGTCCCGTCGTCGCGGACGGAGACCTGGGCACCTACTTCAGGTCCCACTTCGGCGGACAGCTGATCGTCGGAGGCGCGGAGCCAGCCTGCGATCGGTTGCACTGGATCGACGATCCCGATGTTTTCGAGACCCAGGCCACCGATCAGGTGTGGGATTCGCAGGTACTGCGCCTGGCACGAAGAATCCCGTCGCTGGGCGTCCCGCCCCGCCCCGTCGGTTTCGCGGCGCTGTACGACGCCGCAGACGACTGGATCCCAATCTACGACCGCACCTCACTGGCCGGGTTCTACGTCGCCATCGGCACGAGCGGCAACCAGTTCAAGAACGCTCCGATCGTCGGCCGTTTTATGGCGGCCCTGATCCACGCCTGCGAAAACGGCCACGATCACGACTCGGACCCGATCCGTTTCACCGGGCATTTCACGAAGAACGAGCTAAACCTCGGGCATTACTCACGCCTGCGCCAGCCCCATGAGGAAAGCGCGAACGTGATGGGCTGAACGCCGCGACCGCATCCCGGGCCGCGGCCCTGATGCCGGCCCGCGCACCACGGCCCGTTCTGTATAAAGGAGGCCTCAAGCACCTACGGTGGCGAGCCGTGTCGCAGGCCCGGGCCAGGGGAGGAGGCGCAGATGCTGCCGGTGGCCGAACTGCACCTCCACATCGAGGGCACGCTCGAGCCCGAGCTTCTCGTCCGCCTCGCGGCCCGCAACGGCGTCGCCCTGCCGGCCACGGACGTCGAGCGGCTGCGGGCCGGCTACAGGTTCGGCAACCTGCAGTCCTTCCTCGACCTGTACTACGCGAACCTGCAGGTGCTCCGGACCGAGCAGGACTTCCACGACCTGGCCGCGGCCTACCTCGCCCGGGCCGCGGCGGCCGGGGTGCGGCGCGCGGAGATCTTCTTCGACCCGCAGACGCACCTCGGGTACGGCGTGCCGCTCGAGGCCGTTTTCGCCGGCCTCACCGCCGCCCTGGCCGACGCCAGGACCCGGCACGGCGTCTCCGCCGACCTGATCCTGTGCTTCCTGCGCGACCAGGGCGCCGACGCCGCCCATGACACGCTGAGAAGGGCGCTCCCGTTCCGCGACCAGTTCATCGGCGTCGGGCTGGATTCGGCCGAGGTCGGCTACCCGCCCGCGCTGTTCCGCGAGGTGTACCAGATGGCGGCGGCCGAAGGGCTCAGGCTCGTCGCCCACGCCGGCGAGGAGGGCGGGCCCGGCTACGTCCGCGAGGCGATCGACGTGCTGAACGTGGAGCGCGTCGACCACGGGGTCCAGTCCACGCAGGACCCCGAGGTGGTCGCCAGGCTGCGCGACCGGCGGATCGCGCTGACCGTGTGCCCGCTGTCCAACGTCGCGCTGCGGGTCTTCGAAAGCCTTGCCGATCACGTGCTGCCCGGGATGCTGGACGCCGGGCTGCTCGCCTGCGTCAACAGCGACGACCCTGCCTACTTCGGCGGCTACGTGGATGACAACCTGGCCGCGGTGCGCGACGCGTTCGGCCTCGACGACGCCGCGATGGCGACGCTGGCCCGCAACTCCTTCGCGGCGTGCTTCGCCCCCGAGCAAGACAAGCAAGGCTGGCAGGCCGAGGTCGACGCCTGGCTCGCCGACTGTGCCCGGCACGCCGAAAGCTAGCTGAACGAGGGACCCAGCGCGTTCAGGAACTTCGCCACGATCGGCCCGCAGGTCGGCCCGCCGTTCCCGGACGAGTTCACCACGAGCGCCGCGAACGCGACGTTGCCCCGGAAGCCCATCAGCCACGCGTCGATCTTCAGCGGCGTGGAAGTCCCGTACTCCGCGGTGCCCGTCTTCGCGTAGGTCCCGGCCGGCAGGCCCTGCCCGGCGGCAGTACCCTGGGCGACCACCGAGGCCATCATCTCGTGCAGGTCGCTGACCACCGACGACGGCAGCTGGCTGGTCGCCGCGGTCGCGTCCGGTGCGCCGGCCACCAGCAGCGGCTCGCGCACGGTCCCGGTGTCGACCGCCGCGGCGACCATCGCCATGCCGAGCGGCGAGACGAGCACCCGGCCCTGCCCGATCGAGGTGGCCGCCAGGTCCGCCTCGTCGGTCGGCTGCGGGACCGAGCCGGCGAACGCGAGCAACCCGGGATGCGGCGTCTTGGCCAGCCCGAACAGCGCCGCGGTGGTCGGGAAATCCGAAGCGGTCAGGTGCCCGGTGGCCAGCTGGATGAAGGCGGTGTTACACGACTCGGTGAAGGCCTGCAGCATGTTGCTGACCGGCGCCTCGCCCTCGGCGTTGTGGAAGATCTCGCCGTCCACCGTGGCCGTCAGAGGGCAGCTGGCCGCCGACTGCGGGGTGAGCCCGTGGTTGATCAGCGCGGTAGACGTGATCACCTTGAACGTCGAGCCCGGCGGGAACCCGCCGTCGATGGCCTGGTCGAAGCCGCCGGAGTTGACGGACACCGCGGCGAGCACGTCCCCGTTGGTCGCGTCGATCGCGACCAGCGCCGCGCTCTTGTTCTCCCCGGCAAGGGCGGCCTCGGCGGCCCGCTGCACCGCCGCGTTGATCGTGGTGATGACCGGCGTCCCCGGATGCGGGGGCAGCGTGCCCACCTTGGCGACCTGCGACCCGGCCGAGTTGACGACGGAGACGGTGGCGCCCGGCGTGCCCGCGAGCTGGCGTTCGTCCACCTGCTCCAGGCCGGTCTGCCCGACGATGACCTGCGCGTCGTAGGGCGCGCCGAGCTGCCCGAGCTCCTGCGCGGTGATCGGCCCGACCGTGCCGACGATCCCCGAGGCCAGGCCGGGCGTGATGGCGCTGCGCGCGTCGCTGGTCTGGAAGACCGTGCCGGGGATGGGGTAGATGGTCGGCTCGAGCTGGTTGTAGCGCGCCTGGCTGACGGTGAAGACCGGCTCGAAGTACGTCGGGTGCACCTTCGAGGCGGCGATCGCGCTGCTCGCCTCCTGCTTGGTCGCGCCCGCGGCGACCAGCGCGGCCTGCACCGCGGCGGCGTCCTTGATCCGCTGCCCCTCCACGCCGATCGTGACCACCTGCCCCGAGGCGGTCAGCGGCACGTTGTCCGCGCCGAGGATCGCCGCCCGGCTTGGCCAGGTCTTCGACACCGCCAGCTGATCCCCCTGCCGCAGCTGCGGAACGATCGTGGCCGGCGTCCAGCGGACCAGCCACTGTCCCGCCTGGGTCTTCACCAGGTGCAGCACGTTCGAGATCTTTAGGACGCCGATCCCGGCCAGCGTGAGCCGCTCGGTGAACGGCTGGGTGGCGGTCGACCCGCTCGCCTGGAGCTTGCCCGCGTCGAAGCTCGCCTGGTGCACGGACAGGTTGCCGAACGCCGCCTGGTTGACCGCCGTGAAGTCGGCGGGCGGGTCGTCGACCAGGGCCCGCATCCCGGCCCAGTCCTGGTTGGCCCAGTCGACGAGGAAGGCGCTGGCCGTCGTGCCCGGCTGCGGACCCGAACTGCACGCGCTGAGCGCCGCCATCAGCAAGCCCGTGGCGACGGCGGTGGCCCCCCGGTAAAGCCGCTGTGCCCTCATGCCGGAAAGGGTATGCATCCCGGCCGGCGCCCGCCGTGGGATTGCCGATACCCCCGGATAATGTCGGTGGGCTCCGCTATGGTCCGGCCCATGCGGTTCCTGCACACCTCCGACTGGCATCTCGGGCGGTCCCTGCACCGCGCCGACCTCCGCGCCGCCCAGGCCACGTTCCTCGATCACCTGGTGGACGTGACGAAGGCGGAGAAGGTGGACGCGGTCCTCGTCGCCGGGGACGTCTACGACCGCGCCGTGCCGCCGGTGGACGCGGTCGAACTGTGCGAGGACGCCCTGCTCAGGCTGCACGCGACCGGCGCCAGGATCGTGCTGATCAGCGGCAACCACGACTCCGCGCGCCGGCTCGGGTTCGGCAGCCGCCTGCTGGACCAGGCCGGGGTGCACCTGCGCACCAGGCCGGGCGCGCTGGCCGAGCCCGTGGTCCTCGACGACCAAAGCGGCCCGGTGGCCGTGTACGGCATCCCGTACCTGGAACCGGACGCGGTTCGCGGCGAGATGCCCGCGGCCGAAAAGGGCCACCAGGGCGTCCTGCGCCACGCCATCGGCCAGATCGAAGACGACGCCGACGCGAGGCGGATCCGCCGCCGGGTCGTGCTGGCTCACGGCTGGGTCACCGGGGGAGTGGCGAGCGACTCCGAACGCGACATCACCGTCGGCGGCGTCGGCCAGGCGCCCGCCGAGCTGTTCGACCACTTCAGCTACGTGGCCATGGGGCACCTGCACGGCCAGCAGACGGTCGCCGGGCACCTGCGCTACAGCGGCTCGCCGCTGCCGTACTCGTTCTCCGAGGCGTCCCACCATAAGGGCAGCTGGCTGGTCGAGCTCGACGGCCACGGCCTCGCCCGCGCCGAGCAGGTGCCCGCTCCCACTTACCGCAGGCTGAGCGTGCTGCGCGGCCGCCTGGGCGACCTGCTCGCCGCGCCGGCCTACGCGGACTGCGAAAGCGACTTCGTCTCGGTCACGCTCACCGACCCGGCCCGTCCCGAGGCGCCCATGGACACGCTGCGCAGAAGGTTCCCGCACATCCTGATCCTGACCTTCGACCCGGACGGCGCGGTCGACGACGGCCGGGGCTACCGCGCCAGGATCGCGGGCCGCGACGACCTCGCGATCGCGACCGAATTCGTCCAGCACGTGCGGAACGCGCCGGCCACCCCGCAGGAACGACAGCTCCTCGCCGAGGCCTTCGAGGCCGCCCGCGCGGAAGGCGACGGGTAATGCGCCCGCACCGGCTGCGGGTGACCGCGTTCGGCGCGTTCGGCGGCACGGTCGAGGTCTGCTTCGACGACCTCGCGACCGCGGGCGTCTTCCTGCTGCACGGCGAGACCGGCGCGGGCAAGACCACGCTGCTCGACGCGATCGGGTTCGCGCTCTACGGCCAGGTGCCGCCGCCTCGCGGCAAGATCCGCAGGCTGCGTTCGGACCACGCGGCGCCGGATACCGCGACCGAGGTCCAGCTCGAGCTGACGGTCGGCGGCCGGCGGATGCGGATCACCCGCAAGCCCGAGCAGGAACGCCCCAAGCGCCGCGGCACGGGTACCACCACCGAGCCTGCGAAGGTCCTCCTCGAGGAGCGGGCCGGCGCCTCCTGGCACGCCGTCTCCACCCGGGCGGGCGAGGCCGACGACGAGATCGCCGACCTGATGGGCATGTCCGCCGACCAGTTCTTCCAGGTCGTGCTCCTGCCGCAGGGGCAGTTCGCGCAGTTCCTGCACGCCGATGCCGAACACCGCCGGCGGCTGCTTGAAAGGCTGTTCGGCACCGACCGCTTCCGCGCCGTCGAGGACTGGCTGGCCGAGCGCCGCCGCGCCACCGCCCACGCTGTAGCGCAGGCCGAGCAAGCCGTCAGCGAACTCGTCGCCCGGGTAGCCCAGGTAGCCGACGCCGCCGTCCCCGGACGGAATGAAACCGGGCTTTCAGCACCTCCCGCGGTGCTGGATCCCGGGTTTCATTCCCCCGGGACCGCCACGCCCGGCACCGCGAC
>JASHTQ010000521.1 GCA_030040475.1 Streptosporangiaceae bacterium | reverse complement strand
GACCACGCCGATCTTCGCGCCGGGCAGGAACGCCAGCGTCACGTCGTCGAGGACGACCTTGCCGTCATAAGACTTCCTGGCACGGCTCAACGTGAGAATCTGCTTCATGCCGCGTGTGCGCCTTCCCTGCCGAGCAGGGACCGTTGGCACTGGCGCTGTTGCGGCGAGCCCCTCCGCCGTCTTCCAAGACTACCCGGGTCGGCCCGGGTAACATCGCGTCAGGCGATGAGGCTCGCCTTCGAACGCGCCCGCGTGCGCTGATGGCTTCTCCGGTTGGCTATGGCGCCAGAGGTGGCATGGTGAGACGGTTCGAAGGCGTGACGTCCGGTGGTCTCATCCCGGAGCGCTGCAGCGCGATAAGGCGGCGCAGCTAGCATGCCGGCCGCCGCCCCGATCCCGCGCGGCCCGACGGTGCTCACGCTCTACACCGCGGCCGACCTGCTCACCGCCCCGGGCTGCCCGGTGTGCCGTTACGCCGGCGAGGCCGGCGATCGTTACCTGGGCTGGTTCGCGCTCGAGGCGCACGCGGACGCGGTGACCATCACCCGGCTGTGCGCGTCGCTGGGCATGTGCCCACGCCACACGCGCGGGCTGATGAGCCAGCCCGGGGCGGCGCACAGGCTCACCGCCGTCTACCGGTACGTGGTCGAGGAGGCCCGGGACCGGCTCGCCGGCCGCGCGGCACCCACCGGCGCCTGCCCTGCGTGCGAGCATGACGACGGCGCCGCCGGCCGGGCACTGGAAACCCTGCTCGACGGCCTGACCGACGACTCGGTCAGGGAACGCTACCGGGAGCTCGGCGGCCTGTGCATCCCCCATCTGCGCGCCGCCGTCGGCCGTGGAGACCGGCGGACCGTCGCCTGGCTGTCGCGCACGATGACGGCGGGGCCGGCCGATCCCGGCCGGCTTGCCAGGACGGACTACGACGCGGACGCGCGCGCGGCGCTGCGGCGAGCGGCTGCGGCCATCGCGCGGCCGGGTCCCGGTTCGTGCATCGCCTGCCTGGCCGCGGCTCGCTCGCAGGACGACCACCTGACCTGGACCGCTCGCGCCGGCGGCGGTAGCCCGCCGGATCGCCTGCTGTTGCTGTGCGCCGGTCATCTCAACGATGTCGTCGCCCTGGCCGGCCAGCGGGACGCACCGTCGCTGCTGGCCTGGCAGGCTGGCTGCCTCGCCGCGGCGGTGAGCCACGAGGCCGCGTCCCCGGCGCGCCGGAGGCTGGGCGCGCCGGCTAGCTGGGTAAGGCCTCGCCGCCGCGCCGACGGCACCGACCGCTGCCCCGCATGCCTGGCCGGCCAGGACGCGGCGCAGCGGGCGGTCGATGAGCTCCGCGCGTCGCTGCACGCCTCCCATCCGGCCCCGGGCTACCAGGCACCGCTGTGCGTCCGGCACCTGCTCGGCCTGCAGGCAGCCGACCCGTGGGCCGGTCACGTGACGGCGCGTGGCGCGGTACAGCGCGCGGAGATGCTGCTCGCCGAGCTGAACGAGGCGTTCGGCAAGAACACCTGGGCGCGCCGCCACGAGGCGAGGGGCCCGGAGATGACCGCCTGGCGGCGGGCGGCCGCGTTCCTCGACGGCGGCGTGTTCTGCGGATGCCCGCCGCCGTAGAATGGATCATGGCGATGGAGCTCGCCGAAGGGTCGCCCTAGTGGCTGATGGCTCCTGCTGACCGCCTAGCGGCCGGAACAGGACGGGATGCCATGACGACGAGAACGCAACCAGAGCGAGCCGAAGGCGTTGCCGATTTCCCCAGCTTGCTGTCCGAGCAGTCGCCAGCCCAGTACCCGGGTGAGCAGGATCGCTCCTTCGCCTCGGACCTGAACCTGGACCAGATCGTGGCGGCGATCGCGGGCGACCGCGAGCAGCGCGATCTCATCACCAAGGTCTTGTTCGGCCACCTGCAGGACGCCGACGCCGTGCGTTACCGCCAGGAGGTCTTCCAGGACCTGGACGATCCGGCCCTGTTCGACGAGCTCCGGCGGTTCGCCGACCGCATGAGCGAGGTGCGCGCCCACCTCCGCCAGCTGCAGAAGATGGAGTACCGCTATCAGCGGGAGGGCTGGCTCCTGGACGCGGCGGCCATCTACTGCGACGCGGTGCGGTCGCTGGCCGAGCACCTGGCCTCGGCGCAGCTCGGGTCGCGCGCCCTGCTGGCCTTCCGGGAGTACCTGGCGAACTACGTGGCCTCGGCCCCCTTCGGGGCACTGGCCAGCGACACCGGGACCACCAAGGACGCGCTCGGGCAGATTCGCTACGACATCCGGATCAGGGGCGGCCGGGTCGAGGTGAGCCGCTACACCGGCGAACCCGACTACAGCGCCGCGGTGCTCGACACCTTCGAGCGGTTCAAGCAGGGCGCGGTCAAGAGCTACAAGGTCAACTACCGGACCGACCCGGGGATGAACCACATCGTCGCCCAGATCATCGAGTTCGTCGCCAGGCTGTACCCGGAGGAGTTCGCCGCCCTGGATGAGTACTGCCGCCGGCACGCCGGGTTCCTCGACACCGGCGTCGGGCATGCCGAGGCCGAGCTGCAGTTCTACCTCGCCTACTGCGACTACATCAGGCCGCTTCGCGCCGCCGGGCTGCACTTCTGCTATCCGGAGGTCTCCGCAAGCTCGAAGGAAGTCCACGCAAGCCAGACCTTCGACCTGGCCCTGGCACGCAAGCTCGTCGCCGGAGGCAAGTCCGTGGTCACCAACGACTTCGGCCTGACCGGCCCGGAGCGGATCTTCGTCGTCACCGGCCCCAACCAGGGCGGGAAGACCACCTTTGCCCGCACCTTCGGCCAGCTCCACCACCTGGCCTGCATCGGCTGCCCGGTGCCGGGCAGCGCCGCCCGGCTGTTCCTGTTCGACCGCCTGTTCACCCATTTCGCGCGGGAGGAAGACATCACCAAGATGACCGGGAAGCTCGAGGACGACCTGATCAGGATCGGCAAGATCCTGCGCGAGGCGACCGGCCGCAGCATCGTGATAATGAACGAGATCTTCGCCTCCACCACCTTGCACGATGCCCGCTTCCTCGGCACGAAGCTGCTGACAAAGGTGATCCGGCTGGACGCCCTGTGCGTCTACGTCACCTTCGTGGACGAGCTGGCCTCGCTCGGCGAGCAGGTTGTCAGCATGATGAGCACGATCGTCCCGGACAACCCGGCCGAGCGTACCTACAAGGTGGTCAGGAAGCCGGCCGACGGCCTGGCCTACGCGCTGGCCCTCGCCGAGAAATACGACGTCACCTACGAGCGGCTAGGGGAGCGACTCGGGCGATGAAGGTCTACCTCCTGTATCGGGACAGGGACTTCGACTGGGGAGCCGGCCTGCCGCCCGGCCACGAGGAACTGGTCGGCGACCTGGAGCTGAACCCGCTGCTGCAGGCGATGGCCGCCGGCGACAGGTTCCTCCTCGACGTGGCCGCGAAGGTGCTGCTCGCCAGCATGGACGACCTGGAAGCCATCCGCTACCGCCAGCGGGTCCTGGCCGATTGCCTCGACCAGCCCGAGGTGATCAGGGAGATGTACACGGTCGCGGTCGAGGCCATCCAGGACAAGCGGCACATGTGGCTGGGCGGCTACGGCGGCACCTACCAGACTCCCTCGTCGAACCTCTCCGGCGCGGTCAGCCATCTCGAGGCCTACGTGGCCCGGCTGAGGCAACTGCGGAAGATCGCCGACGACCATGCCGGGGACTTCCGCTCCGACGGGCTGCGGACGCTGTTCGCCACCCTGCAGCGAGAACTCGACGATGAGTACTTCGAGGAGATCAGCGACCACCTCAAGGGGCTGCGGTTCCGCTCCGGCGTGCTGATCAGCGCCCAACTCGACCGGGACAACAGCGCGGGCGGCTTCGTGCTGCGCACCGGTGACACGCGCCGGCGGCTGGCCGAACGGCTGGGGATGGCGCCGCGCACCGTCTACTCCTTCACCCTCTCGCCCCGCGACGAGGCCGGCGGCCAGATCCTCAACGACCTCACCAGCAGGGGAATCAACCTGGTCGCCGACGCGGCCGCCCAGTCGGCCGACCACATCGGCAGCTACTTCACCATGCTGCGAGCCGAGCTTGGCTTCTACGTGGGCTGCCTCAACCTCGCCGACCGGCTCGCGGCCAAGGACGTCCCGATCGCCGTTCCCGACCCGGCAGAGTTGTCGACGCTCGCGTTCTCCTGCACGGACCTCCGCGATGCCTGCCTGGAACTGCAGTCACCCAACCCGGTCGTCGGCAACGACGTGCAGGCCGACGGCAAGTCGCTGGTGATCATCACCGGCGCCAATTCGGGCGGCAAGTCCACGTTCCTGCGCAGCGTCGGCGTCGCCCAGCTCATGATGCAATGCGGGCTGTTCGTGACGGCCGGTTCCTTCCGGGCGAACGTGACCCGCGGCGTCTTCACCCACTTCATCAGGGAGGAAGACGCCGACATGACCAGCGGGCGGCTGGATAACGAACTGCGGCGGATGGGCGTCATCGCCGACCGGATCGGGCCGGGATCCCTCATGCTGTTCAACGAGTCCTTCGCCGGGACCAACGAGCGCGAAGGATCGGAGATCGGCCGCCAGGTCGTCCAGGCGTTGCTCGACGCGCGGGTCAAGGTGTTCTTCGTCACCCACCGGTTCGACTTCGCCGACCGCTTCCACCGCGAGCAGGCGGCCTCCACCCTGTTCCTGCGGGCCGAGCGCGAGCCCGACGGCCGCCGCACCTACAAGCTCGCGGAAGAAGCACCGCTTCCGACCAGCTTCGGCGAAGACCTCTACTACCAGCTCGGCGCCTGGCTCGACGAGGACAAGGCCGTCGCCCCGGCGGCCGCGCGGGCAGCCCCCGACGGCCAGGCCGAGCCGCGCGATTAAGCCGTCGCCGTAGCCATGGAAGACCTATCAGCCGAACGGGCCGTGGTTCCCGTCCGGCGCCCGTGGGCAGGCACTGGGTGCCGCGTGATGCCCGCGTCCGCCCGTGTATCGTGGAAGCGATCACGCGATGAGGCTCGCGTACCGCTCAGTCGGCTGGACCGGCTTGCTGATGGCCTCTACCTGCAGGACGGTCCAACGTCGTGAAGGCAGGAGAGGCTGCGTGATCCCTGTTCTCATCCAGGTTCTGCAGAGCCTGGTGGTGCTGGTGTTCGCCCCGTTGTATGCCGGCTGCCTCGGCCGGGCCGAGGCGGTGGTCGCCTCCAAGCGCGGGCCCAGCATCTTCCAGCCGTACCGTGACCTGGCCAAGCTGCTGCGCAAGGGCAGCGCGATCAGCGACCAGGCCTCGTGGGTGTTCCGCGGCGCGCCGTTCGTCGCGTTCGCCTGCTACCTGACCGTCTCGGTGATCGTCCCGATCATCACCAACGAGCCGCTGCCGCTCGCCTTCCTCGCCGACCTGATCGGCGGCGCGTTCGTGCTCACGCTGGCGAGCTTCGTCATCTCGCTGGCCGGCCTGGATACCGCGAGCCCGACCGGCGGCCTGGGGGCGAGCCGGGCAAGCTGGATCGGCAGCATGGCCGAGCCGGCCCTGATCCTCATCTTCTTCACCGTCGGCGCGGTGTCGGCCTCTGACAACCCGTACCTGATGAACCACGCCGTCGCGTCCTCGCCGTACGTGGTCGTGCTGCCGACGCACCTGCTCGGGCTGGTCGCGTTCTTCATGATCGTGCTGGTGGAGAACGGCCGGATACCGATCGACACGCCCGGCGGCTCGACGGAGATCTCGATGATCGAGGAGAACCGGGTACTGGAGTACTCCGGCCGCGAGTACGCGCTGGTCAAGTGGGGGAGCTGGATGAAGCTCTTCCTGCTGTCCTCGGTCTTCATGAACGTGTTCGTGATCCCCTGGGGGCTCGGCAACGCGGCCAGCCTGCCCGGCGCGCTGCTGGCGATCCCGGTGCTACTCGGCAAGCTCGCCCTGTGCGGCCTGGCGATCGTGGTCATCGACACCTCGTTCGCGAAGCTGCGCTTCTTCCGTATCGCCGAGTTCCTCGGCGCCGCGTTCATGCTCGCCCTCGTCGGCGTGGCCACCTCGTACGTGATCGGAGCGTGAGCCGGTGCAGAGCCTGTCCGCGACAAGCGCCGCCGGCGTCCTGCTCGACCTGTCCGGGGTGCTGATCCTGCTGCTGGCATTCGCCTGCCTGGCGTCCAAGCTGTTCAACAGGTACGTGGTCTACTACGGCGCCCAGTCGGTCGTGCTCGCGTTCGCGGCAGGGACCGCCGCGGTCGCCTTCCACAGCGCCGAGCTGTGGATCCTCGCCGCGCTCACGCTGGCGGTCAAGGGGATCGCGATCCCGGTGGCGGCGCGCAGGTTGCTGATGACCCGGCTGGCGCTCAAGCGCGACGCCGCGATGTCCACCGGCCTGTCCACCTCGCTGATCGCCGGAGGCGCGCTGACCGCGTTCGCCTACCTGGTGACCCGGCCCGCGCTGCTGCCGCACGGCACGGTCGCGTCCGCGGTGGTCCCGCTGTCCACCGCGGTGATCCTGCTCGGCGCGCTGGCGATGGTGGTGCGCAGGCACACGGTGGCGCAGCTCATCGGCTGGCTGATCGTGGAGAACGGGGTCTTCCTCGGCGCGATCACGCTGGTCGCGACGTTCCCGTTCATCGTCGAGGCAGGGATCTTCCTGGACATCGTCGCGGGGGTGCTGATCATGGTCGTGTTCGTCTCCGGGCTCACCCGCCAGCTGGCCCAGGCCAGCGCCGCCGAGCTGCGGGAGCTCCGCGGATGACCGCCCTGGCCATCCTCATCGCGCTGGGCCCGCTGGCCGGGTCGGCCGCCGTGCTCGCCGGAGCCCGGGCCCGGTGGGCCGGCCTGGCCCAGGCGGCCGGCGCAGCGGTCTCCCTCGGCTGCGCGGTCGCGCTGCTCGTCACGCTGGACGGTCACCGGCCGCTGGCCGGCTGGGACGGCTTCCTCTACTTGGACACGCTCGGCGGCTTCTTCGCGATGACCGTGGCCGCCGTCACCCTGCTCGCCGCGCTCGGCTCGATCGGCTACATCTCCGCCCAGGAAGACGCCGGCGAGCTCAGCTCCTTCCAGGTCCGGCTCTACTTCACGTTCTTCGGCCTGTTCGCCTCGCTGATGCTCGCGGCGCTCGAGACCGGCAACCTCGGCCTGCTGTTCGTCCTCATCGAGGGGAGCACGCTGGCCAGCGCGGCCCTTGTCGGCCTGGAGGGCCACCCGCGGTCGCTCGAGGCGGCGTGGAAGTACATCATCATCAGCTCGCTCGGCGTCACGATCGCGCTGGCCGGCACGCTGTTCCTGTTCTACTCGGGCAGCGCCCTGCACCTGGGCTCTAACCTGGGCCTGACCTGGCCGTACCTGCTTATGCACGCACACGCGCTGGCCCCGCAGAGCCTGCGGCTGGCGTTCCTGCTCGCCGTGGTGGGCTACGGCACCAAGGTCGGGCTGGCGCCGATGCACACCTGGCTGCCCGACGCGCACGCCGAGGCGCCGAGCCCGGCAAGCGCGATGCTGTCCGCCGCGCTGCTGAACACGGGCATGTACGCCATCATCAGGTTCCTCGCGATCGCCCACGCGCGGCTCGGCGGCACCTACCCGCGGGCGGTGCTGCTGTCCTTCGGCTTCGCCTCGATCGTGATCGGCGCGCTGTTCATGGTGCGGAAGGGGAACTTCAAGCGATTGTTCGCCTATTCGAGCGTGGAGCACATGGGCATCATCGCGGTCGCCCTCGGCTTCGGCGGCACGCTCGGGCTCTACGGCGCGCTGCTGCAGATGCTGAACCACGCGCTGGCCAAGGCGGTGCTCTTCCTGTCCAGCGGCGACGTGTCGCTGCGCTACCGGACCAGGGAGGCAGCGCAGGTCAGCGGGCTGCTCGCGGCGGTGCCCGTCACCGGCGGCGCGCTGCTGCTCGCCTCGTTCGCGGTCCTCGGCTCGCCGCCGTTCGGCCTGTTCCTCTCCGAGCTGACGATCGTGCGGGCCGGCTTCGCGCACGGCAGCCCGGTGTTCCCGCTGCTCCTGCTCGCCCTGCTCGGCCTGGCGTTCGTGGCCTTCGCCCGGACCACGGCCGGGATGGTGACCGGCCCGCCGCCGGCCGAGCCGGTCCTGGCCAGCCCGTACCGGGACCGAACGACGGTGGCGGTCACCGCCGCCCCGCTCATCCTCGGCCTGGCCGCGCTCCTGGTCCTCGGCCTGTGGATCCCCGTCGGCCTCGACGCGATCCTCCGCCATTCGATCGCGGTGATCGGATGACGACCGTCGAGCCGCGGGCGGCCCAGCCGATGGAGCTGATCTTGCGCCAGCTCACCGGCCTCGGCGGCCAGGAGGTCACCGACGGCGCGACCAGGGGAGCGGCCACGATCCGCCTGTCGCCCGAGGTCCTGGAGGCCGCCACGCATGCCCTCGCGGTCACCCAGGGCACCCGGCTCGCCGACATGTTCGCCGACAACGGCGGCGACCTCTGCACCCTGCGCCTGGTCTGGTCGTGCGGGCCCGGGTACCTGGTCACCGAGACCGAGGTCGCCACCGACGAGTACCCGGGGCTCTCCGACGTCGCGCCGGCCGCGTTCGTCGAGGAGTGCGAGATCTACGAGCAGTTCGGCATCCGGCCCGCTACCGGCAAGCCGCTCAACCGGCTCATGCTGCCGCCGCACGCGGGACCAGACTTTCCGCGGCTCGGGCACCGCCCGGCGCGGCCGCTCGACGAGGCGAACGCCCGGCATACCGTGGGCGGGCAGGCCTTCGAGTTCCCGTTCGGGCCGGTTCGCCAGGTCGGCGTGGAGAGCCTGTACTACGGCCTGGTCACCAGCGGCGAGGAAGTCGTCGACCTGTACCTGTTCGCCTGGCACAAGCACCGCGGCGTGGAATGGCGGCTGCGCGGCACCACCCC
>JASHTQ010000058.1 GCA_030040475.1 Streptosporangiaceae bacterium | reverse complement strand
CCCGAACCGGTTATCCGCATGGCACCGAACCCGAGCCTGTTCACCGTCAGGTCCCCGCCGATGTCGATCGTGCCTGCCGCCGCTGCGGTTGGCTGCGCGCTCACGCCCGTACCTCCTCCTCGTCAAACGCCAGCCTCTCACGCCCGGCAGGCCACCCGGCAACCGAGGGGACGAATCAGGCGCTGATCTTGGCCCGGGCGATGGCCAGCTTGACCGCCGCGGACAGCGACTCGATGTCGTAAGCCCCGTAATGCCGCATCCCGTTGACGAAGAACGTCGGCGTCCCCGACACCCCGGACAGGTCCGCGGAGTCCACGTCCTCGGCGATGTGCGCGGCCCCCGCGTGCCGCCGCAGGTCGGCGCCGAAGACCTCGACGTTCAGCCCGAGCGACCCCGCGTACCCGATCAGGTCCCTGGCGGTCAGCGCGCCCTGGTGGTCCAGCAGCACGTCGTGCAGGTCCCAGAAAGCACCCTGCCGCGCGGCCGCCTCAGCGCCCTCGGCCGCGAGCTGCGCGTGCGGATGCACGTCGTTGAGCGGCAGGTGCCGCCACACGTACCGCAGGTCACCGAAGTCACGCAGCAGCTCGCGTATCGCAGCCTCGGCGAGCCCGCAGTACGGGCACTCGAAGTCCCCGTACTCGACGAGCGTGACCAGCGCCTTCCCCGGCCCGCGGATGTGATCGCGGCCCGGGTCCACCGGCACCGCCAGGTCGGTGATGACGTCGGCGGTGCCCAGCAGCGCCCGCAGCCGCGGCCGCGTCGGCAGCCGGTTCACCAGCCGGAACACGACCCAGGTCAGCCCGGACGCGAGCAGCGCCGAGGTCAGGATGCCGAGCTTCGCCTCCGCGAGCAAGGGACCGCTGAGCGCCAGCGAGGCGATCAGCAGGGAGACCGTGAAGCCGATCCCGGCGACCGTCCCCGCGCCCGCCACCGCGCCCCAGCCGACAGGCGGCCGCAGCCTCCCGCGGCTGAGCCTGAACACGAGCCACGCCCCGCCCGCCGTGCCCACGGGCTTCCCCACCAGGTACCCGACCACGATGCCGAGCGTCACCGGCGAGGAGTACGCCCGGGCCAGGAAGCCTGGATTCAGCACGATCCCGGCGTTGGCCAGCGCAAACAACGGGACGATCAGGTAGCTGACCCACGGGTGGAACAGCTGCGCAAGCCGGTCGTTCGGCGAGATGGCCGTCCGCACCCCCTCCTGCGCGGAGGCAGCGAGCTCCGCCGTCGGCTGCTCGCGGAACATCCGGAACGCCTCCGACGCCTGCTCGAGCGAGGCACGGGAGGCCGGGTAGGCGTACGACAGCAGCCCGAGCACCAGCCCGACAAGGACGGGATCGACTCCCGACTTGTAGAACGCCACCCATGCCGCGATCCCGAGCACCAGGTACGCCGGCCCGTACCTGACCCCGCGCACCCTGATCGCCACGACTACCGCCAGGAACCCGATCCCGAACACCAGCGGCATCACCCGCACCTGCCCGCTGTACGCGATCGCGATGATCGCGATCCCGGCCAGGTCATCGACCACGGAGAAGGTGAGCAGGTAGGTCCGTACCCGGTCGGGCAGGCTGCGTCCGACGAGCGCGAGCGCGCCGAGCGCGAACGCGGTATCGGTCGCCATCGACATGCCCCACGCGTGCTGCGTCGGCTGCCCCGCGTTCGCGATCAGGTAGATCCCGATCGGCACGACCATTCCGCTGAGCCCTATCACCACAGGCAGCGCGAGCCTGCTGCGGATCCGCAGCTCGCCCATGTCCCACTCGCGCCGCGCCTCCAGCCCGACGACGAGGAAGAACAGCGCCATCAGCCCGGAGTTCACGAACTCCCGCAGGCTGGCCTCGACCCCCGCGCTGCCCACCGCGACCGACAGCCGGGTCGCCCACACGCTGTCGTACGACGACACGCCGGCGTTCGCCCATGCCAGCGCCGCGACGGTCGCCGCGGCGAGCACGGACGCGCTGCCCGTCTCCGTCCGCAGGAACGAACGCAGCGGCGTCTGCATGTGCCGCGCCCACGCGGTCCGCTCGGAGAACGCGGACGAGGACACCGTCACGCCAGCATCGTACTCACCGCAAAAATCAAAAAAACATTTATACCGAACGGGCCGTGGTTCCCCGCCCGCGCCCGCCGAGCAGTCCCGGGTGGCCGGCCCGCTTCCGCGGCACCCGGCGGTCCACCGCGTTTAGGTCGCGCCGCGAGACGGGAATACCTCGCGCGAGCGTGCCTGTATACCAGCGGCGGGAGGCGCGGATGGCCCTGATGTTCCTCAACGGCGACGGGATGCGCGGCGGCCGCGCGCACTACACGATCGAGGGGGTCCCGCTGATCGGCGAGCGCCGCACCGCGCCGCTGTACCGGTTCTACTCGATCCGCGACGAGTTCCCCGGCCTGTACCCGGATGCCGACGGCGGCGGGCCGATCGCCGGCGAGCTCTACGACGTGCCGATGACCCAGCTCCGCGCGCTGCTGGCGACCGAACCTCCGGAGCTGGAACTGTCCATCATCGAGCTCGATGACGGGGAGCCGTCGTTCGCGATGCTGCTGCGGGACGCCGAGCACGGCCGCGGCGTGCACACGGACATCACGCGCTTTGGCGGCTGGCGGGCCTACCGCGCGAGCCTGGACGCGTGACCTGCCGCCCGCGGATCCACACCTCGGCCACGTCCGCCGGGGTCGCCAGGGAGAACACCCTGGCCAGCGCGTCGGTGGTGTCGCGGGCGTGCCTGAGGTTGACCGCCAGCGTGCTGTCGGGGGTCGGCCGCAGCCATACCGCGTCGAAGTCCTTGCCCACGCCGAAGTCGCCTATCCGGTCGTCGAGGCCGAGCGCAAGCGCGCCGGCCCGGGTCGCCAGGTACAGCAGGTGCACCGGCGTCAGGCTCAGCCCGTCGGCGCCAAGCATCTGCTGGATGAAGTAGGCCTGCAGCGCCTCCTTGGGCAGGAAGAGCCCGGCTCCCGCGCCCACGTCGGATCCGAGCGCGATGCGGGCGCCGCGCTCGACGTGACGGCGCAGCGGGAACAGCCCGCTGCCGAGCGCGCAGTTGCTCGTCGGGCAGTGCGACACGAAGGCCCCGTGCTCGGCGAGCACGTCGAGCTCGGCATCGTCGGGATGGACGTTGTGCGCGAACACGCTGCGCTTGTTGACCAGCCCGTGCCGGCGGTAGGTATCCAGGTAGTGCCGCGCGCCGGGAAACAGCCCGGCCACCGTCGCGACCTCGGCCACGTTCTCGTTGACGTGCGAGGTGAACCAGACCCCCTCGCCCTGCAGCCGCGCGCACACGTCGAGCATCGCGTCGGACGCCGACAGCGAGAACCGCGGCGTGACCGCGTAGCGCAGCCGCCCGCGCCCGTGCCAGCGCCGGATCAGGCCGGCGCTGTCGGCCAGCGCCCGCTGCGGCGACTGAAGCAGGTCGGGCCACAGGATCCGGTCGCTGAGCACCAGGCCCGAGGTGATGGTCAGCCCGCGCTCCCCGGCCGCGGCGAACAGCTCGTCCATCGCGGCCGCGAAGTGCGACCCGAACACCAGCGCGCTGGTAGTCCCGCAGGCGAGCAGCCCGTCGAGGAACTCCGCGGCCACCTCGCGCGCGTACCCCTGGTCGGCAAGCTTGCTCTCCTCGGGCAGCGCGCATCGCTCCAGCCAGTCAAGCAGCGGCATGCCAAGCCCGCCGATCGCCCTGATCTGCGGAAAGTGCACGTGCGTGTCGATGAATCCGGGGACAAGCATCCCCTCCGCCAGCCGGACGACCGTCTCGCCTGGGTACTCGGCCCGCAGCGCGGCGAACGACCCGCGCGCGCAGATGACCCCCTCCCGAACCAGCAGCGCCCCGACCTCCGCCAGCGCATCCCCGGGGTCCCCGGTAAACGGATCCCCGGGCGTATCGACAATCGTCCCCGCGTAGATCGTCATGACGTCACGCGCTCTTCCCGCGCCGGACGTCCTCGTTCGTCCGCGCGTCCTTCCCGCTCGTCCGCGTGTCCTTCCCGCTCGCCCCCGCGGCCTTCCCGCTCGCCCGCGCGTCCTTCCCGCTCGCCGGCGCGAATCCCAAGATTTTCTTCTTTCCCGTCTTCCCCAACCTTCTCTTCAGCCTCATTGCTCGAGCCCAGCATCTGCAGCAACGCCGACGCGACGGCGACGGCGATCACGGCCGGATCCTTCCCGGTGATCCCAGGCTGCCCGATCGGGCAGGTGATCCGGCCGATCGCCGCCTTGCTGTGCCCCTGCTCGGACAGCATCGCCTGGAACCGCGTCCACTTCACGCTTGAGCCGATCAGCCCGATGCTGCCAAGCGGCTGCGGCAGCCGGAGCGCCGCGTCGCACAGCGCGAAGTCCTCGGCGTGGTCGTGCGTCATGATCACCACGTGCGCCCCGCGCGGCACCTGCTCGAGCACCTGCTCGCCGAGCAGCGTGTGGTAGATGCCCACGTCCGCGTGCCCGTCGATGATGTCGGCGAGCCGGACCCTGTCCAGCTGCCCGGCGCGCGAGTCGACGAGCAGCAGCCGGATCGGCAGCCGCGACAAGATGCGCGCCAGCTCGTAGCCGACGTGCCCGATGCCGAACAGCGCCACCACCGGCGGCACCGCGAGCGGCTCGAGCAGCAGCCGGACCACCCCGCCGCAGCACTGCCTGCCGTGCTCGGTCCTGGCGCGCGGGTTGAGCTGGGATTCACGGATCTCCGGCTGGCCGGTCCCGGACTCGATCATCTCCCTGGCCCGGGCGACGGCCGTGGCCTCGAGGTTGCCGCCGCCGACGCTGCCCCAGATCCGGTCGCGGCTCACCACCATCTTGGCGCCCGCCTCGCGCGGCGCGTGGCCGCGCACCTCGATGACGGTGACAAGCATGCCGGGCTCCCCGTCGTGGCGCAGTTGCTGCGCGGCGCTCAGCCAGTCCACCTCAGGCCTCCGCATAGGCAGGAACGGGCGCAGCGGCCCGCCGCGCCGCGACGGCGTCGCGCGCCGCCTGGACCGCCCAGTAGACGGCCTCGGGGGTGGCCGGGGACGCGAGCGTGACCTCCCGGTCGGCCGGGCCGAACGCGGCCGCCGCCTGCCGCAGCGCCTCCCGCACGCTGAACGCCTCCATCAACGGCGGCTCGCCGACCGCCTTGGACCCGTACACCACACCGGATTCCGTCGCCCGCTCGAACAGGTGCACGTGGAACTCCGGCGGCATCTCCGAGAAACTCGGGATCTTGTACGTGCTCGCGGCCTGGGTGTTCAGCCGGCCACGGTGCGGCCCGTCGGTCTCGTCCCAGAGCAGTTCCTCCAGCGTCAGCCAGCCGACGCCCTGCACGAAACCGCCCTCGATCTGCCCCACGTCGATCAGCGGCGACAGGCTGTCGCCGACGTCGTGCACGATGTCCGCCCGCCGCAGCCGGTA
>JASHTQ010000057.1 GCA_030040475.1 Streptosporangiaceae bacterium | reverse complement strand
CATGCCGGTGGCCTCGGGCGGCATCCACGCCGGCCAGATGCACCAGCTGCTGCACTACCTGGGCGAGGACGTGGTGCTGCAGTTCGGCGGCGGCACGATCGGGCACCCGATGGGCGTGGCGGCCGGCGCCACCGCGAACCGGGTCGCGGTCGAGGCCATGATCAAGGCACGCAACGAGGGCCGGGATTACCTGGCCGAGGGCGAGGAGATCCTGCGCAACGCCGCCAGGCACTGCGCCCCGCTGCAGGCCGCGCTCGATACCTGGCGGGACGTCAGCTTCGACTACGAGCCGACTGACACCCCCGACGCCGTCGCCACCGGAATCCGTTAGGAGCAACCGTGCGTATCACCCAGGGCACCTTCTCCTACCTGCCGGACCTCACCGACGAGGAGATCGCCGCCCAGCTCCGGTACGCCATCGGGCTGGGCTGGGCCATCGCGGTCGAGTTCACCGACGACCCGCACCCCCGCAACAACCTGTGGGAGATGTGGGGCCTGCCGATGTTCGACATCGCCGACGCCGCGGCCGGGCTGACCGAGATCCGTGCCTGCCGCGAGGCCTACCCCCACCGCTACGTCCGGGTCTGTGCCTATGACGCGAGCTACGGCCGGCAGACCACCGCGCTGAGCTTCATCGTGCACCGCCCGCCCGAGGAGCCAGGGTTCCGGTTGGAGCGTCAGGAGGGCGCCGACCGCCGCATCCGCTACACCCTGCACCCGTACGCCGCGGCCCAGCCGCACGGTCAGCGTTATGCCGAGGCGTCGGGATGACACGGCAGGCAGCGCCCACGAGCTTCGCCATGCCGGTACCCGGCCGCGCCGACGACGACGCGACCGTCCCGGATCAGCCCGGCCAGCCCGACGAAGAACCGCTCGGCGACGACGCGCTCGTCGACATCGGGGCCTGGCGCAAGCAGCTGTCCATCTCGGACGTCCTCGACCGGCTTGACCGCGAGCTCGTCGGGCTCGCGCCGGTCAAGACCCGGGTCAGCGAGATCGCCGCGTTGCTGCTCGTCGACAGGCTGCGTGGCCGCTACGGCCTGGACTCCTCGCGCCCGACCCTGCACATGTGCTTCACCGGGAGCCCGGGCACGGGCAAGACGACGGTGGCCATCCGGATGGCGGAGATGCTCAAGGGGCTGGGCTACCTGCGCCGCGGCCACCTGGTCAGCGCGACGCGCGATGACCTGGTGGGGGAGTACGTGGGGCACACGGCGCCGAAGACCAAGGCGGTGCTCGGCCGGGCGATGGGCGGGGTGCTGTTCATCGACGAGGCCTACTACCTCTACCGGGCGGACAACGAGCGCGACTACGGCCAGGAGGCGATCGAGATCCTGCTCCAGGTGATGGAGGCCGACCGCGATGACCTCGTGGTCATCCTTGCCGGGTACCGCGACCGGATGGATTCGTTCTTCGCCTCCAACCCGGGGATGGCATCGCGCGTCGCCCACCACGTCGACTTTCCCGACTTCACCGCCGATGAGCTCGTGCGGATAGCCGAGCTCATGGTCGAGCGGCAGAGCCACCGGTTCTCTCCGGCCGCGCACCAGGCCTTCCGCGAGTACATCGAGCTGCGCATGGCCCAGCCGAGGTTCGCCAACGCCCGCAGCGTGCGCAATGCCATCGACCGGATGCGGCTACGCCAGGCGAACCGCCTGGTCGCCTCCGGTGCCATGGTCGGCAAGGACGACCTGGTCCGCCTCGATGCCGACGACATAAGGCTCAGCCGGGTATTCGACGGGGGGTAACCGCGGCAGGACGTTCGGGTTCAGCGTGCCGGCCGGGTCGAACGCGGCGCGGATCCTGGCGAACAGCGCCCGCTCGGCCTGGCTGCGGGCCAGCGGCAGCCAGCGCGCCTTCAGCGCGCCAATCCCGTGCTCGGCGGAGATGGACCCGCCGAGCGAGGCGACGAAGGAGAGCACCGCGTCCTCGTGCCGCCCGTCAGCGGGTGCCGCGGGGACGACGTTCACCTGCACGTTTCCGTCGGCGACGTGCCCGTACCCGATGACCGTCGCGTCCGGGTCCACCGCCGCGACCGCCCCGGCCACCTCGCTGGCCAGCCGCACCCACTGCGGCGCGGGCACCGAGACGTCCAGCTTGACCGGCACCCCGAGGAACCCGGCCGCCTCCGGGTGGCGTTCCCGGTAGGCCCACAGCCGCGTCCGGTCGGCGGCCGTCGTCCCGACCGCCGCCTCCCGGTCGCCGATCACCGCCGCGAGATCCTCGACCGCCCCCGGCCCGAACGCCTCGAGCAGCAGGTACGCCGGCGCAGGCACCGGCAGCGGTGGCACGAGCCCGGCATGCTCGGCGAGGATGTCGAGTCCGCCTTGGGTGAAGTACTCGGCCGAGACAAGTCCCGGCACCTCATGAACCGCCCGGTGCGCCAGGGCGTGCACCTCGTCCAGGTCGCCGAGCCCCACGACGACGGTGACCGCGTCCCGCATCCGCGGGACCAGCCGCAGCCGGGCCGCGGTGATCACGGCCAGGGTGCCCTCGGACCCGGCGAGCAGCGACGGGTAGTCGTACCCGGTGTTGTCCTTGGCGAGCCCGCCCAGGTGCGACAGCACGCTGCCGTCGGCGAGCACGGCCTCGACCCCGCGCAGTTGCGCCCGCATCGGCCCGTACCGCAGCACCCGCAACCCTCCGGCGTTGGTCGCGACCGCGCCGCCCACGGTCGCGCTGTCCCTGCTCGCGATCAGCACCCCGAAGTCCAGCGCGGGATCGGCCTCGGCGACCTGCCGCAGCGTCACCCCGGCCCCGGCCGTAACCTGCGCCGCCTCCCTGTCCACCGCCCCGACCCGGTTCAGCCGGGTCAGGCTCAGCACCACCTCCCCGTGCCGCGGCACCCCGCCGCCGACCAGCCCGGTATTGCCTCCCTGCGGCACGACGGCAACCCCCGCCTCCGTGCACAACGCCAGCACGCCCGCGACCTCCCCGGTATCCCGCGGCCGCACCACCGCCGGCGTCTCCCCGCGGAAGAACCCGGTCCAGTCCACCGCGAACCCGGCCGCAGCGTCCCCGGTCAGCACGTGCCCCTCGCCGACGATCCCGGCCAGCGCCCGCAGCAGCGAATCCGGCGGGCCGGTCATGGCCGCACCGCCAAGGAGCACGCCAACGCGCCCGGCGGGCCGGTCATGGCCGGTACCTGATGTGGATG
>JASHTQ010000520.1 GCA_030040475.1 Streptosporangiaceae bacterium | reverse complement strand
TGAAGTCCTCCATAGCCCGGCGGGCCTTGTCCCTGTCGTCGGGCATCAGGTGCGAGTAAGTCGAGATCACAGTGTGCTCCGTGTCGCCGATGAACTCCGCGACGGCCTTTGTGCTGATCCCGCGCGACAGCCAGACCGACACGGCGGTGTGGCGGAGCGCGTGCATCATCCGCTTGCGCTCGACCTCGATGCCGGCTCGCTTCAGCCCGGACTTCCAGCATCCGTTGACTCCTTCCCGGTGCATCGCGAGCTCGCCGGGACGGGTCAGCAGCAGCGTGTGGGTCGCGGTCTTGTCCCTCAGCTCGCCGTCCTCCTCGAGCGGCAGGGTGACCGCGGCAGGGGGGAAGAGCTGCATGTAGCGGGCGATCATGCTGCGCAGCCATCCGGTGACGGGCACCTGGTGCACCTTGTCGTTCTTGATCTCGGCGAACGCCTGCACCCCGTCGATCGGCTTCACCTGCCTCCGGACGGTAATGACCCGGCGGAGGAAGTCGATGTCCGGGACGGCCAGGCCGAACAGCTCACCCTGCCGCATCCCGGTGTTCATGCCGAGCCCGGGCAGGATGTCGAACCGGTTCGGCTGGCACCGGGCGCAGTCCTCACCGCAGCGGGCCGTGTGACGCAGCGCCCAGGTAAGCGCGTCGATCTGGGTCATGGTGAACGGGACCGCCTCGTTCTTGCCGGGCACCGGCTTGCGCCGGGCCGTCCTTGTGGCCGTTCAGGACCGTGTCGGTCATGATGGGTTACCTCACCTTCGGGTGGTAGTGCCAGCGGCCGGGTTGGCTTTCCTAGGGCTGAGGCCCGGCCGCTGGCGGCGTATGGAGCTGACCCGGCCGGTACGCGGCTGTTGTGCGGGGCGACCAGCTCGGCCACCTTGGTACGGTGCACGCCGAAGCTGGCCGAAAGGTGGCGCTGCGAGGGCGCCTCGCCGAGGCAGTCGCGCCCGTGCAGGTAGGCGGTTACGACCGCTTCCTCGGCCGTCGTGGCCACCCCGTGCGGGCACGCCTCGCCGGCGGCCGCGGGCTGGCCGCCGCGGGCGAGCCGGACGATCCTCAGCGGATCCGCTACCTTTCAACCATGAGGCCGCCGGCCTGCTGAACTAGCAGCCGCCAACATCGGACGTCATGCTTAAGCTGGTCGGGCCGCGAGTTCAACACTCATGCGGCTAGCCGTCCCTTACTAAAGCTCAGGTAAGTTACCGACCGCCATCGCTCAACCTATTAAACCAGTCTGGCTCGCAGCTTAAATACTGCTAGGGTTCCGACATGGTGGAACCCGACATGAAGACCCGCGCGGGACGCACGATCCGGCAGCCTGAGGGTTACAGCGCGTTCATCCCCGCCGCGCTGCCACCCGATCCGCCGCTCCGGTTCGACAGCCAGCTCGCGACGGTCCTTGCCGCAGCGGGTACTGCCCTCGGCAGGCTAGACGGGGTGTGCGCCACACTGCCCAACCCCGAGCTGTTCGTCGCGATGTACGTGCGCCGCGAAGCCGTCCTGTCCTCCCAGATCGAGGGAACCCAGAGCACCCTGGATGACGTGCTGGCCTTCGAGATCGACTCCGATCGCAGCAAGCTGCCGGGCGACATCGAGGAGGTCGTCAACTACGTCAACGCCATGAATTACGGCCTGGCGCGGCTAGAGACGCTGCCGCTGTGCCTCCGCCTGCTCAGGGAGATCCACGGCAGGCTGCTCGCGGGCGGTCGCGGCAGCGAGAAGTCTCTGGGTGAGTTCCGGCACAGCCAGAACTGGATCGGCGGCCGCCGCCTGGCCGACGCGGCCTTTATCCCGCCGCCGGAGCACGAGATGAAGATCGCTCTCGGCAACCTCGAGCGGTTCCTCCATGACTCTGGCGGCCTGGACCCGCTCATCGTCTGCGCGCTGGCGCATGCCCAGTTCGAAACCATCCATCCGTTCCTGGACGGCAACGGCCGGGTCGGACGGCTGCTCATTACCTTCCTGCTGTGCCACGCGAAGGTGCTTCAGCGGCCGGTGCTGTACCTCAGCCACTATCTCAAGGCGCATCGCGGCACCTACTACGACCGGCTCATGGCGATCCGCTACGAGGGAGACTGGGAAGGATGGCTCCGCTTCTTCCTGACCGGGGTCGCCACGGTATCCCGCGAGGCCGAGCAGACCGCCCGGCGCATAGTGGGGCTCCGCGAGCAGCTGCGCCAGGCCGCCCAGTCAGCCGAAATGAGCGTCAATGCCCTCAAACTGCTGGACCACCTGTTCGAGCAGCCGGTCATTAACGTAAAGGCAGCCCAGGAACGGCTCGAGGTATCTTTCCCCGCCGCTAACGGGATGATCAGCGACCTGCAGAAGGCCGGCGTCCTTACCGAGATCACCGGCGGCCGCCGGAATCGCCTGTTCCGCTTCGGTCCCTACCTGGATCTCTTCGCCGACGTGAACGACGCAGCTGACGACGGGACCGCCATACAGCCAACCCAGTACCAAGACGGCGAGTCGCCCGCATCCCCCGACGACCCTCCCGTCTCCGTGTCCGTTTCCGGCGATTGACGTGACCGCCTTGGCTGTGGCAGGCCTCGCCGCCCTTGGCCAGCTCGGTCAGCCAGTCCGGCTCCTCGTTCTCGCTCATCGTGTGTAGAAATCTAGCCGAGCGGGGCCCATCAGCCGCATGAGCCGGAACAAACGCCTTGACCGAACTCGATCCGGCAAAGAGGCCGGCATTCAGCAGTGTTCGCCAGTAACCTTCCGCGCGTGGATGACGAGCGCGAAGGTCCCCTGCTCAAGGACCGGCGCGTCCAGGGCTTGATCGCCGCAGGCGTCCTGGC
>JASHTQ010000519.1 GCA_030040475.1 Streptosporangiaceae bacterium | reverse complement strand
GGCATCCTCACCTGGTGCAGGCGCGGGGTGCCGGTGCTAGAGCTTGACATGGACGGGCACCCGTACGATTACGTGAGGTTGACGGTGCCCGATCCCGAGCAATTGGCCGAGCAGATCAGGAACGCCACGGGAGTACGGGAGCGCTGATGCGCAACAACCAGCGCCAACCGCGGTGAGCCGGTGAGACTGCGTTAACGCTTCGTAGACTCCGGCCCGATCGTGAGGCGGCCGCTGGCCATCACGCCGGTGCGCTGGGCCCGGCGGGCGATGGCGGTGTCGTGGGTTACCAGGACCAGTGTCAGCCCGCGCTCGCGCCACAAGTGTTCCAGTAGGCCGATGATGTCGTCGCGGGTGCCGGTGTCCAGGTTGCCGGTTGGCTCGTCGGCGAGCACCACTTTCGAGTCTTTCACCAGGGCGCGGGCGATCGCGACGCGCTGCTGCTGGCCGCCGGACAGTTCGGCGGGCAGGTGGCTGGCGCGGTCAGCCAGGCCCACCGCGTCCAGCGCGGCGGCGGTTCGGGCCCGGCGGCCGGCGCGGCCGGTCGCGACGGGGATCAGGGCGGCTTCGACGTTCTCGGCTGCGGTCAGGGTGGGGATCAGGTTGAAGGTCTGGAAGATGAACCCGATCTCCCCGGCGCGCAGCGCGGTGAGCCGAGTTTCGGACAGCGCCCCTAGGCTGGTGCCGCCCAGTTCGATGGTGCCTTCAGTGGGCCGGTCCAGGCCGCCGAGCAGGTTCAGCAGCGTGCTTTTGCCGTGCCCGGTGCGGCCCTGGATGGCTAGCCATTCGCTGTCTCCGATGGTCAGGTTCAGGTCCTGGACTGCTGGGACGGTTTGCCGTCCCTTGCGGTAGATCCTCGTCACGCCGGTTAGCTGGTACATGGTCTCTCCTGTTGTGCGTGGGGATCGTGTCGTTGCACCCGAGCCGGGTTAGTCAGGCCGCGCGGGTGAGGGCGTCGGCGGGGCGGAGCCTGGCGATCCGCCAGCCGCCGAGCGATCCGGCTAGCAGGCCGCCGGCGATGGCCAGGAGCACCGCCAGCACGATCACGCCCGCCGCCACCGACGGGTGCAGCGGGATGGCGACCACCCGTGGTGGCGTGCTGCCGGGAGCTGTGGGCACTGCCTGGCCCGTCGCCTGGGCGAACGCCGCGGAGGACCCAGGGACCGTGACGGACAGCTTCGGCGCGACCGCAGCGATGATCGCTGCGCCGGCGAACCCAAGCCCGATCCCGGAGGCGGCGCCGGCGATGCCCATCACCGCCGACTCGCCGAGCAGCTGGGCGATGATCCGGCGGGTCCGCCAGCCGAGCGCCTTGAGCGTGCCGAACTCGGCCGACCGTCCGGTCACGGCGGCCATGGTCAGCAGGCTGGCCACGGCGAACGCGCCGATTAGCACCAGCACCACCAGCCACCTGCCAAGGTCGCTGGCGAGCCTGGCCGCGCCAGATACTGAGCTGGTCACCTGGCTGGCCAGGCCGGCCGCGGTGGTGACGGTGTCGTGCGGCAGCAGCCAGGCGATTTCGTGTTGCACCGCGGGGATCGCCGCGGCGCTGGCCGCGGCGACGTAGATCACGTTCACTTCACCGGCCGTGGTGGACCCGTCGGCGAGTTCGAGCACTTGGGCTGCCGCCAGCGGGACGTAGACATCAGGCGGGCTGCCCCCGGACTGGGGCTGGGCGACGATGCCGATGACCGTGAACCTGAGGCCGCCGATGGTGATGGCCGAGCCGGCTGTCAGGTTGTGACCGGCCGCGTACCCGGAATCCAGTACCGCGACGTGAGCGGCGGTGTCGGCGGCGGTGAACGATCGACCGGAGGTGATAGTCCCAGCGCTGAGCGGGCCGAGTGCCAGGTGCCCGGTGTCCACCCCGTCCACGCTGAAAAAGCCCGTCGATGGCAGAGCCGGGCTGCTGGTCTGCCCAGAGCTGCGCGGGAACGTGACCGTCGTGTCGGACAGCAGCAGCCCGCCGGCGGCGGCCGGCACGTCGTGCAGGCGGGCCACGGCAGCCACGTCCAGGGATGTGATCGGCGAGTACTGCAGGTCCACGAGCTGGACGCTGTGCCCGGCCGCGTTCTGGCACCTGCCGTTCCGGCAGATTTCGGCACCGGCCGGGCCGGTCTGAATGGTCATGGCATTCCCTGTTGTGGTGGCTCCCCGGGCCTGGGGCGGTCCGGTGACGGTCACGTCCGTGCCCACCCCGTACAGCGCTCCCAGCACGCCGCCCTCAGCCGTCTTGACCCCGGCCGAGGCGGAACTCACGGTGATGACGAGGCCGACCCCCAGCGCCAGGCCCAGTGTGACGAAGATGGCCTGGTGCGTCCCGCGGCGTAGCTCCCGCCGCACGTAGGTGACGAAGAACATCGAGGACACCTCACCGGTCAGACGCGTGATCGGCTGGGACGGTCAGGCCACCAGGGTCAGGGCGTCGGCGGGCCGGAGCCGGGCAATCCGCCAGCTGCCGAACGCGCCGGCCAGCAGCCCGCCGGCTAGTGCCAGGAGCACCGCGAGCACGATCACGCTCACCGTGGGCGACGGGTGCAGCGGGACGGCGACCAGGTGCGACGCCGTGGCGGGGTCGAGCTCTCCGGTTGGTCCGCCAGCCACTGCCGCCTGCGCAGCGCCCGACGACCCCGGGACGGTGCCGGACGTCGGCGCGACCGCGGCGATGATCGCCGCTCCCGCGAACCCCAGTCCGATTCCGGCCGCGGCGCCGGCGATGCCCAGGGCTATGGACTCACCGAGCACCTGGGCGATGATCCGGCGG
>JASHTQ010000518.1 GCA_030040475.1 Streptosporangiaceae bacterium | reverse complement strand
GGCCGCGGATCGGCGAGGTAGGCGGCCCGGTGCGCCGGGTGCATCGCGCGCACGTCATCGGGCACCAGCATCTCCACCGGCTGCCCGACCAGCTCGTCCCTGCCGTATCCGAACAGCCGCTCGGCCTGCGCGTTGACCAGCGCGATCCGGCCGTCGCCGTCCACGCACACCATCGCGTCCGGAGCCGCTTCGAGCAGGCCGACGAACCTGGCCTCGGCCCGCTGCCGGTCGGTGATGTCACGGGCCACGGCCGAGATCCCGGTGATCTTCCCGGTGGCATCGGTGATCGGCGATTGGGTCACCGACACCTCGACGACCGAGCCGTCCTTGCGGACCCGGCGCGCCTTGTGCTCCTCCACCCGCTTGCCCTGGGTGACCGCGGCGAGCATCTCGCCTTCCTGGTCCCGCCCGGCCGGCGGGACCAGGACCTCTATGTGCTGGCCGATCATCTCTTCCGCGGTGTACCCGTACAGCCGCCCGGCGGCCGGGTTCCAGCTGGTGATGACCTGGTCGAGCGTCGTGCCGATGATCGCGAAGTGCGACGACTGGATAATCGAGGCAAGCCGGGCGGCGGTCTCGTACACCCGCTGCCGTTCTGTGACGTCGCGGACGGCGGCGGTGATCAGGATGCCGTCGTCGAAGTCGATCGCCGACAGGGAGATCTCCGCGGGGAACGTGCTGCCGTCACGGCGCTGTCCGGCCAGCTGCATCGCCGCGCCCATCGGCCGCGGCCGCGGATCGGCGACGTAGGCGGCGCGGTGTGCCGGGTGAGCTGCCCGCACCGCATCCGGCACCAGCACTTCCACGTGCTGCCCGACCAGCTCGGTCCTGTCGTACCCGAACAGCCTTTCGGCCTGCGCGTTGAGCAGCACGATCCGCCCGTCGCCGTCCACGCACACCATGGCGTCGGGCGCGGCCTCCAGCAGCCCCACCAGCCGGCGGTCCTCGATGTTTTTCATAACAGACCTCTGGGTAATGGTAAGATTACACTGAGTGACCGTCAAGGTTAGGTTCGGCACAGACGAACTTGCCGGCGCACGCACCACCGTTCGTTCGGGATAAAAATTGACGTCATGGCATCACACGTCGCACTGCTGCGCGGCATTAACCTCGGCGGCCGCAACAAGATCGCCATGGCGGACCTCCGCAAGGTCGTAACCTCGCTCGGGCACACCGGGGTGACCACGTACATCCAGTCGGGCAACGTGCTGTTCACCGCGGCCGGCCGGGGCACCGCCGAGCTAGCCGCAGAGCTTGAGTCGGCCATCGCCGAGGCGTTCGGCGTGGTGTCCCCCGTGGTGGTGCTGACCAGGGACGAGCTAGCCCAGGTGCTGGCAGACAATCCGTATCCGGACGAACAGGACGCGAGGCTGGTGCACGTGGTGTTCCTGAACGCCGAGCCGACGCAGGACCGAGTGGACAAGATCGCGGCAGCGCAAAGCTCGGCCGCCGCCAAGGGCAGCCGGGACAGCGTCCGGGCGATCGGCCGGGCGCTGTTCCTGCACACGCCGGACGGCTTCGGGAGAAGCGACCTGGCCCAGGCGCTGCTGCGGATCGCCGGCGGCGCCGGCGCGACCGGCACCGCGGCGACGGCCAGGAACTGGGCCACCGCCACCAAGCTGCTGTCCCTGTGCGAAGCGGGGTGACGGGGATGGCGTCGCGGGCGGTCCTGGTCACCGGGGCATCCAGGGGCATCGGCCGGGCGGTGGCGCAGGCGTTCGCGGAGCGGGGCGACCGGGTGGCCGTTCACCACCGCGACTCGGCGGCGCTCGCCGCCGAGGTGCTCGCCGGGCTGCCCGGCGGCGGCCACACGGTCGTCGGCGCCGACCTGGCCGACCCCGAGGCCGTCCGCCGGATGGTCGAGACGGCCGTGGCCGACCTGGGCGGGCTCGATGTCCTGGTGAACAACGCAGGGGTCTACCTCTGGCACCCGATCACCGAGGTGTCCTACGAGCAGTGGCAGGAAACCTGGCGGCAGACCCTGGCCGTGAACCTCACCGGCGCCGCCAACGTGACCTGGTGCGCTGTGCAGCACATGAGGCACACCGGCGGGCGGATCGTCAACGTGTCCTCGCGCGGCGCGTTCCGCGGCGAGCCGCGGAATCCGGCCTACGGGGCGAGCAAGGCCGGGCTGAACGCGTTCGGCCAGTCGCTGGCCCGCGCGCTGGCGCCGCTCGGCATCTCGGTCGCCACCGTCGCCCCCGGGTACGTGGACACCGAGATGGCCGCCGAGGACCTGAACTCGGCGCGCGGGGACGAGATCCGGGCGCAGAGCCCGTTCAACCGGGTCGCCACGCCGCAGGAGATCGCGGCCGCCGTCGTCTACCTGGCCTCGGAGGAGGCCGAGTGGGCCAGCGGAAGCGTCCTCGACCTCAACGGCGCCTCCTACCTGCGCACCTGAATCTCGTGCGCCGCCGGCCCTTAATCTCGTGCGCCGCCGGCCCTTGACGCCGCGGCCTGGGCTGGCCTAGCGTGCCATATCAAATAGGAAACTTTCTTATTTGATCTGTCTCAGCACGCCGGCGAGCCCTCAGTCCGCACGACCTCAATCGCGCACGACCTCAATCGCGCACGCCCGCAAGCCGCACACGCATGCAAGGGGTACGAGCATGAGACGACACATCCCGGTCCTGGCGGCGCTGGCCGCCGCCACCGCCACGGTGGCCACGATCGGATTCACCGCGACCGGAGCCAGTGCCGAAGCCGGCGGCTGGTTCGGCGGCGGCCTCCCCTCGCACGTCTTCGCTCCCTACGTCGAGACGTACGACACGAGCGCCGACCTGGCCGCCCTGTCCAGGGAGTCCGGGGCCAGGTTCCTCTCGCTCGCCTTCCTCCAGACGGCGCAGGCCGGCTCGTGCACGGCGTACTGGAACGGCGACACGAGCGACCCCATCTCCCCTGCCAGCTTCGGCGCCGACATCGCCGCGATCCAGGCGACGGGCGGCAACGTCATCCCGTCGTTCGGCGGCTACGCCGCGGACACCACAGGCACCGACATCGCCGACAGCTGCACCAGCGTCTCGTCCATCGCCCAGGTGTACGAGGACGTGATCACCACCTACAACGTCCCGCGAATCGACCTGGACGTGGAGGGCACCTCGCTGACCGACACCGCCGGGATCAACCGGCGCAACGAGGCGATCGCCGAGGTCGAGTCGTGGGCGGCGGCGCACGGCCGCAGCATCCAGTTCTCCTACACGCTGCCGACCTTCCCCACCGGGCTGCCGCCAGCCGAGCTCTCGGTGCTGCAGAACGCGGTCGCTGACGGCGCCGTCATCGCCGCCGTGAACCTGCTGACCTTTGACTACTACATCGGCACCGAGCAGAACATGCTGACCGACACCCAGACCGCCGCCTCCGCCCTGGTGGGCCAGCTGCAGTCGCTCTATCCCGGCGACTCCCCCGGCCAGCTCTGGCACATGGTCGGGATCACCGAGATGCCCGGCATCGACGATTTCGGGCCGGACGAGACGTTCACGAAGGCCGACGCGATCGCCCTGCTTGCCTGGGCGGACCGGACGGGGATCGGCACCCTGTCGTTCTGGGCGCTGCAGCGCGACAACGGCGGCTGCCCCGGCACCAAGGGCGCGAGCACCTGCTCCGGCATCACCCAGCCCACCTGGTACTTCAGCCACGTCTTCGAGCTCTTCACCCGCTAGGCGCCGGGGCGTGTGCGTCACGAGCCCCGATCCGTCGTGCTCATGGCGGGGTGCGTGTGTCACAAGCCCCGTCATGCGGGGGCCGTGCGCCACGAGCCCCGAACCCAACGCCAGCCAGCTCGTGTCAGGGGTGCGGGATGGCATGGCGGTTCCATGATCGTGGCCAGAATTCGGTCATATTTACGTAAAACTGGCCACGATCATGAAGCATGCCCGAAATGTCCTAATATGAAGTTTGGACATAGTGGGCTCGCGTCGTCACAGCCAGGGCCGGGGCCGGGACCGGGGCCGGGACCGGGGCTGGGGAGCAACTCATGACCAGGGACGAGAGCCGTCGACTGGTCCCGGCACCGAAGCGGCGGTGGGCAGGGCGGTCATGACGCGGGACCAGGCTAGCTCGGTGCCCGCGGCGAGGCAGCCGTCGACCACGGCGTCGGTGCCGATGGCGCTGACCCTGATGGCCGGCATCACGGGAGCGATCCGCTCGAGCTCCCCGGTGACCGCCTCGGCGAAGCCGGGGGCACGGCCGATCCCGCCGCCGAGCACGATCAGGTCGGGATCGACCACGGTGATGATCACGCAGATCGCCTTGGCGACCAGCCGGGCCTCCTCGGCGACCACGGCGGCCGCCCGCTCGTCTCCCGCGGCCGCGGCCTCGAAGACGCGCCGCGCGGACACC
>JASHTQ010000517.1 GCA_030040475.1 Streptosporangiaceae bacterium | reverse complement strand
CCCAAGGTCAAGGACTTCCGCGGCGGCGGCGGCACCAGCAACGGCCCCTACGGCCCCTGGTAACCCATCAACCGCTGCAGCACCAGCCTGCACCGTCTGGGGGTGAAGGGGCGGGTGGGGCTGAAGTGACTGGAGGGGTTCGCCGCGTGGGCCAGCGGACCCCGCCGGGCCAGCGGACCCCGCCCGGCCAGCGGACCCCGCCGGGGTTACAGGATGAGCAGGGTGACTGGGGTCGCGGCCAGGAGGGCGGCGGCCAGGCAGATCGCGGCGAAGGTGGCGGGGGGGAGGGGGCGCACCGGGTGCAGCAGCCTGGCGACCCGGGCGGCCACGTCGCCCTCGCCGACGGCCAGGGCGCCCGCGGGTGCCCGGCAGGCGCCCCCGGTGCCGAACCTGACCAGCGCGGAGACGAGCTCCCGCGCCGGGCGGGCCCGCAGCGCGCGGTCATCGGCCAGCATCTCGACGAGCAGCGCCACCGACTGCTGAGCATGCCCGCAGGTGGCCGAACGAGGGAACGCGCGCCGCAGCGCGCTGAACGGCAGCAACACGAGGTCGTGGCGTTCACGCAGGTGGGCGCGCTCGTGAGCGAGCACGGCCGCCAGCTCGGCCGGGCCGAGCAGTTCCAGGGCGCCGACGCTGACGACGATCTGCGATCGCAGCCCAGGCAGGCAGTACGCCGCGGCGGTGGGGTAGTCGACGACCAGGGCGCCGGGCACCTTCGGGTCGCCGTGGGCGAGCAGCCTCAGCAGCGCGCGCTGGCGGCGCCTGGCCGCGAAGGCGGCGGCGGAGGCGGCCACGAGCACCCAGCACAGCGAGGCGAGCAGGGCCAGCCCGGCGGCCAGGCAGATCAGCCTGGCGCCCGCGATGACCGTGGCGGACACGCTGTCCGCGCCGAACACGGCCGGAAGCACGGCGCCGATGTGCGAGACGGCGCCGAGGCCTAGCACCGCGCGGACCAGGCCGATCCGGCTGCCCGGCATGCCGAGGCCGATCAGCGTGCCGACCGCGGCCAGGCCAGCGGCCAGCCCGAGCGCCTGCCAGAGCAAGATGGCCGCAGCCGGGGAACGGCGCGGCCAGCTTGCCGACACGAGGGCCGAAGCTCCGAGCACGCTCCCGGTGGCGACCGCGGCGAGCAGCGCCGCGTCAGCGAGTCCTTGCATCTCCTTCGCCGTCACCTTCGAGTACTTCAAGCGCCTCGCGCAGCGCGTCGGCCTCGACCCCGGAGACCGACTGGGCGAAACGGGTCAATGCAGCGGTACGGTCGCCGGTCTGGTCGAGCGCGGTCAACATCAGCTCGGCGACGTACGTTTCCTTGGTCGCTGAAGGGCAGTAACGCCAGGCACGACCGTCGCGCTGCCGCCTGACGAATCCCTTTTTCGCGAGCCTGTCAAGCACCGTCATCACGGTGGTGTGGGCTAGATTGCGTTCGGTCAGCCTAGCACTGACCTCGCGTACGGTGAGAGAGCTATCGGTTCCCCAAAGTACGTCCATGATGGCACGCTCAAGATCGCCCAACCGGTTCACGGTCGTCAATGTACCCGCAATGCGGGCAACCGAATAGGCATGGGGCCATCGAGATCGCGCCAGCCCAGTGTGACATAACATAACAGCAGGTAGAGATCAACGATCGGGGTCGGCGAAGCGCGCGAACGCGCGCAGGTTGGCCAGGCTCTCGCCGCGTTTGGCGCGCCAGGCCCACTCCCTGCGGATCGCCGAGGCGAAGCCGAGCTCCAGGGCCGTGTCGAAGTTCTCGTCTGAGTAGCTGAGCACGCAGCCGAGCAGCCGGTCGATGTCCGCGGTGCCGACCGCGCACAGCGGCAGCCGCCCGGTCAGGTAGACGTCGCCCACCGGGTCCAGGGTGAAGTGCACCCCGTACATGCGCCCGTTGCGCTCCAGCAGGAAGCGGTAGAAGGCCGCGTGGTTCTCGTCCGGCTGACGGCAGAAGAAGGCCTCCACGCCCAGGCTGTGCGCGCCGACCACGAGCCAGGTCATCGTGGCCAGCTTGTGCTGGCCCTCGAGCCGGACCAGGTACGCGCCCGGCCGAGGGCTCTCGTACGAGAGCCCGAGCTCAGCCAGCGCCGCCTCGATCGAGGCGGCAGCATCCGGGCTCATGCGCGCACAGGGGCAGCGGCCGAGGTCACCGAACCGGTATACACGCTCATCGCCTCGCGGTACACCTCGACGAGCCGGTCGGCGGTCGCGGGCCAGCCGAACGCCGCCGCGTGCTCGACCGCCCCGCGGGACAGCGCGGCAAGCCGGCCAGGCGACCCAAGCAGCCCGGAAAGCGCGGCCGCGTACGAGGCCGGGTCGTGCCCGTCGACCAGGATCCCCGAGCAGCCGTGCCTGACCGCGGTGTGCAGCCCGCCCACGGCGGCCGCGACGACCGGCGTCCCGCAGGCCTGCGCCTCCAGGGCAACCAGGCCGAACGACTCCGAGTGCGACGGCACCATCACCACGCTCGCCGCGCGGTACCAGTCGGCAAGCTCGCGGTGCGGGCACGGCGGCTCGAACCGCAGCCGCCCGGACAGGCCGAGCCCCGCGGCCAGCCCTTCGAGCCGCCCGGGCGCGCCGATCTCGGTGCCGCTGGGCCCGCCGACGAAGACCACGAGCAGCCGGGAGGCCAGCCCAGGCGAGGACCGCAGCAGCTCGGCCGCGGCACGCAGCACGATGTCGGGGCCCTTCAGCGGCTGGATCCGCCCCGCGAACAGCACCACGAAGGCGTCCGACGGCAAACCCAGCCGAGTACGCGCGCAGGCCTGCGAGGACGGCCGGAACACCGAGAGGTCCACGCCCGGGCTGGCCACGGCGACCCGCCAGCTCTCCGCGCCGTAGAGCTCGACGAGCTGGCGCGCCTCCTCCGCGGTGTTGGCCACCAGCCGGTCGGCGGCGGCTATCACCTCGCCCTCGCCGCGGATCCGCGCGGCGGGCTCGGCGGCGTCGCCGGCCGCGAGCGCCAGGTTCTTGACCTTGCCGAGGGTGTGCATGGACTGGACGAACGGCACCCCCCACCGCTCCGCCGCCACGGCGGCGACCTGGCCGGACAGCCAGTAGTGCGCGTGCAGCAGGTCGTAACGGCCCGGCGCGAACGCCGCCTCGGCGCGCAGCACGCCGAACGTGAACTGGCATATCTGCCCGGGCAGCGCGTTCTTGTCCAGCTCCTCGAACGGGCCGGCCACCACGTTGTGCACGAGCACGCCGGGCAGCAGCTCGACCACCGGAGCCAACTCCGGGCAGACCGCCCGGGTGAAGATCTCCACCTCGATGCCGCGGTCGGCCAGCTGCCTTGCCGCCTCGACCACGTAGACATTGAGCCCGCCAGCGTCGCCGGTTCCCGGCTGGTCCAGCGGCGACGTATGCAGGCTGATGGTCGCGATCCGCCGTGGGAGGCCTGGCTGGGAGCTGGGTCGCACGTTAAAACCCAACCCCGCCGGGCCGCCGGCTGTTCCCGCCGGCGCTGCGGCTAGGCTGCGAGCCATGAAAACCCTGCTGCTGCTCCGCCACGGCGAGAGCGATTGGAACGCGAAGGGCCTGTTCACCGGCTGGGTCGACGTCGGCCTTTCTGAGGCAGGCAAGCAGGAGGCGGCCAACGGCGGCCGGCTGATCAAAGCCTCGGGCATAACGCCGGCCGTGGTGCACACCTCGGTGCTGACCAGGGCGATCCAGACCGCCAACATCGCGCTTGAGGAAGCCGGCCTGCTCTGGCTGCCCACCGACCGGTCCTGGCGGCTGAACGAGCGGCACTACGGCGCGCTGCAGGGCAAGGACAAGGCGATGACCAGGCAGCAGTTCGGCGACGCGCAGTTCATGCTCTGGCGCCGCTCCTACGACGTGCCGCCGCCGCCGATCGCCGACGACGACCAGTTCTCCCAGTCCGGCGACCCGCGCTACGAGGACCTGCCGCCGGACGCAAGGCCGCGGACGGAGTGCCTGAAGGACGTGGTGGCGCGGCTGCTGCCCTACTGGTACGACGCGGTGGTGCCGGGCCTGAACCGGGGCGAGACGGTGCTGGTCGTCGCGCACGGCAACTCGCTGCGCGCGCTGGTCAAGCACCTGGACGGGATCAGCGACGCGGCCATCGCCGAGCTGAACATCCCGACCGGCATCCCGCTGGTCTACGAACTCGACGACGCGTACCGGCCGGTCGTGCCCGGCGGCCGCTACCTGGACCCGGAAGCGGCGGCGGAGGCCGCGGAAGCGGTGCGTAACCAAGGCCGCTGACCGGCCGGACCAGGTGCAGCGGAGGCAAATCCGGCATTACCGGATGTTTACGGCAAGGTGAACAACCGTCGAATATCGGCTGCGGGCTGGCAATGCCGCTGTTTTCAAACCTCCGCCACCGCCTACCATGAGGGTTGTGAGTCTGCACTGGTCACGGCCTTGACCTCGCGAAAAGCGGAGATCGCGTGGCGATAAGAACGAGGGCCACCGGGCCCAGCCCGGCGGTTCGTGCCCCGCGTGCCACCAGGCGCCGGGTGGCCCAGCAGCCCGCCCGGCTGCCGCCGGGCATCGCGTCCGTTCTTTCCGTGCTCTCCTCCTCGGCCGTGGTCCTCGACAGCAACGACCGGGTGCTGCGGGCCAGCGCCGCGGCCCGCGCGTACGGGATCGTCAAGGGCGACCGGATGATGGTCAGCGAGCTTGCCGCGCTGGCCAGGCAGGTGCGCAGGGACGGGGAGATCAGGGAGGGCGAGTTCGAGGTCCCGGTGCCGCGGTTCGGCGGCCGTTTCACGAGCTTCGCCGTCCGGGTCGCGCCGCTCGGCGCCGCCGTCGGCGGCGGCGGCCTCGTCCTGGTGCTCGCCGAGGACCAGACGGAAAGCCGCCGGGTGGACGAGGTCAAGCGGGACTTCGTCGCCAACACCAGCCACGAGCTCAAGACCCCGGTCGGCGCGCTTGCGCTGCTCGCCGAGACGATCGAGGACGCGGCCGACGACGCCGAGGCGGTGCGCAGGTTCGCGGGCAAGATGCGCCAGGAGGCGCAGCGGCTGACCAACCTGGTCCAGGACCTGATCACGCTGTCGCGGATCCAGGCGGTCGAGCCGGTGCCAGACCCGCGCCCGGTCGACCTCGACGCGGTCGTCGCCGAGGCGCTTGACCGGTGCCGGATGAAGGCCAACGCCCGCGGCATCTCGCTCCAGTCCGTGGGCACCCACGGCCTGACCGTCCTGGGCGATGAGGACCTGCTGGTCACCGCGCTGCGCAACCTGCTTGAGAACGCGGTCGCCTACAGCCCCGAGCGCACCCGCGTGGTGGTCAGCACCAAGCGGGGCAGCGACGGCAACGCCGAGCTGAGCGTGGCCGACCAGGGAATCGGCATCCCCGAGCGCGACCTGGAGCGGATCTTCGAGCGCTTCTACCGGGTCGACCCGGCCCGCTCGCGGGCGACCGGCGGCACCGGGCTCGGGCTGGCCATCGTCAAGCACGTGATGGCGGCGCACAACGGAAGGGTCACGGTGCGCAGCGTCGAAGGCGCGGGATCAACGTTCACGCTCTACATTCCGCTACGGGGCGAGCATGCCAGCGCCGCCGCCAGCTAAGGACCGCAGGCCCGAACCCGACCTGGAGGGATTGAAGTGACACGCGTGCTGGTCGTCGAGGACGAGGACTCGTTCAGCGACGCCATCTCCTACCTGCTCCGCAAGGAGGGCTTCGAGGTCGCGGTCTGCTCGACGGGACCCGACGCGCTTGACACG
>JASHTQ010000056.1 GCA_030040475.1 Streptosporangiaceae bacterium | reverse complement strand
GGATGCACGGTCACCGCGAGCTTGTGCTCGCCCGCCAGCGCCAGGAACTCCCTGCCGTCGGCCCTGGTGTTCGACGTGACGCTGCGCAGCTGGCGTTCCTGGAACAGGTGCCTCTCGTAGTTCAGCGGCGGGATGTCGCTCAGGTAGATCCCGGCGATGGCCAGCGTGCCGCCGCGGTCCAGCGCCGCGAGCGCGGGCAGCACGAGCTCGCCGACCGGCGCGAACATGATCGCGGAGTCCAGCGGCTCCGGCGGGGAGTCCGCGGCGCCGCCGACCGAGGCGACGCCGAGCTCGAGCGCGAGCCGCTGGGCCTGCTCGCCGCGGGTGAGCACGTGCACGGTGGCGCCCTGGGCCAGCGCCACCTGGGCGGCCAGGTGCGCGCTGCCGCCGAAGCCGTACAGGCCGAGGCGGCCGCCCGGCGGGAGTTCGGCCCGCTTGAGCGCGTGGTAGCCGATGATGCCCGCGCACAGCAGCGGGGCCAGTTCGGCGTCGTCGTAGCCGGCCGGGAGGCGGTAGGCGTAGGCCGCCGGGACGGTCATGTACTCGGCGTAGCCGCCGTCGGCGTCCCAGCCGGTGTACAGCGAGTGCGGGCAGAGGTTCTCGGTGTTGCGCAGGCAGAACTTGCACGTCCCGTCGGTCCAGCGCAGCCACGCCGCGCCCGCGCGGTCGCCGGGGTTGAATCCCTCGGCGTTCTCCCCGAGTTCGACCACCTCGCCGACCACCTCGTGGCCGGGCGTGACGCCCGGCCTGTGCGGCGGCAGGTCGCCCTCGGTGACGTGCAGGTCGGTACGGCAGACGCCGCAGACGATGACCCTCAGCAGCAGCTCGCCTGGACCCGGGCGCGGCACCTCGTCGTCCAGGCTCAGCCGCAGCGGGTGCCCGGTCACCGGCCCGGGCGTCTGCACATGCCAGGCGCGCATACTCCGCACGCTACCCCCGCCCCGCCGCGGCCCCCAGCCGGGGCGGACCTCGGACCCCCGGCCCCGGCCCCCGGACCCCCGGCCCCGGCCTCGGACCTCGAGTCCCGGCCGCGGTGGCAGCGAAAGTTTCACCGCCAGATCCGCTGACCGGCATTGAACCCCCGTGGCCGTCCTTACGTTTTACTCAGCAGAATCCCGGTAACGGTTCAGAGTTCGGGGTTCTAATTATTTGCGCTGGTAGGTTGCTTGACGCCAGAATCGGGACTACGGCGCCAGTCTACGGGGGCTGGCGGATCTGTCCCCGATGCGGCGGAACCAGGAACGTATGTCCGGCCGCTGACGTTGAAGTTGGAGGGGCACGTGATCATTCGTCGGCTGACCCGCGCGAGCGTCGGCGCGGCAGCGCAAGACGGGGGAAGTGGTGGAGCCGTGGTCATCGCGGAGCGCACTGAGCCTACTCAGCTAGAGCTCTCCCATTCGATAGGCGCAGACGGGTACCAGGTCGTCAGCGTGAGCGGCGAGCTCGACATCGCCACCGCGGAAGTGGCCTACGCCTACATCACCGAGGTCATCGACGGCTGGCCGGTCCCGATCCAGGTGGACCTGTCCGGCCTGACCTTCTGCGACGCCTCCGGCCTCGGGGCGCTGGCCAGGATCGCCAACCACGCGCGGCGGGTGGGCCGCCAGCTCAGGCTGACCTCGGTGCGCCCGTCGCTGCTGAAGATCATGCGGATCACCGGCCTGGACGGCGCCTTCCCCGAGGTGCGCCCAGTGGTCAGCACGGTGGTCAGCCCAGTGGCGAGCGCAGCGGTGCCGGAGCAGGCCCGCGCTTACGCACCGTAACCTTCCGCCGCACGCGGCGAGATCGCCGGACGTGACCGTGGAGCATGTTGCCTGCGGGCGTTAAATTTGGAGTGCTTCCGGCGTTAAACCTGAAACCGCGAGCGGAGGGACTTCACCCCATGGCCGATGACGTTCAAGACCAGGCCGACGAATCTGCAGAGTCCTCAGAGGCAACCATCGCCGTACACTGGCGCGAGGAGGGGTATTACCCGCCGCCGCCGAAGTTCATCGGCCAGGCGAACGCCTCCGACCCGGCGATCCTGGACAGGTTCGCGGAGGAGAACTTCCCCGAGTGCTTCAGGGAATACGCGGACCTGCTGCACTGGGACAGGTACTGGGATACGACGCTGGACACGAGCAACCCGCCGTTCTGGCGCTGGTTCGTCGGCGGCAAGCTGAACGCGAGCTACAACTGCGTCGACCGGCACCTGGCCGAGGACAGGAACAAGGCCGCGCTGATCTGGGTGGGCGAGCCCGAGGACGAAGCCGACGTCGTCGTCACCTACCAGGAGCTCTACCGCCGGGTGAACGAGTTCGCCGCGGTGCTCCAGGACCTCGGCCTCCAGGCGGGCGACCGGGTCACCCTGCACATGCCGATGGTGCCCGAGCTGCCGGTGACCATGCTGGCCTGCGCCCGGCTCGGCGTCGTCCACTCCCAGGTGTTCGCCGGGTTCAGCGGTACCGCCTGCGGCGGCCGCATCGCCGACTCGGGCAGCAAGATCCTCATCACCTCGGACGCCTACTATCGCAGCGGCGACCTGCTCGACCACAAGGTCAAGGCGGACGAGGCGGTCGAGGCGGCCCGCAAGGAGGGCCAGGAGGTCGAGAAGGTCCTGGTCTGGCGGCGCTACGCGGGGCAGTACTCGGCCAAGACCCCGATGGTGGAGGGCCGCGACGTCTTCGTCGACGAGCTGCTCGCCGGCCACAAGGGCGCGGTCGTCGAGCCGGTGTCGCTGGAGGCCACCGCGCCGCTGTTCCTGATGTACACCAGCGGCACCACCGGGCGCCCCAAGGGCTGCCAGCACTCCACCGGCGGCTACCTGTCCTACGTGGCCGGCACGTCGAAGTTCTACCAGGACATCCATCCGGACGACACGTACTGGTGCATGGCCGACATCGGCTGGATCACCGGGCACTCCTACATCGTGTACGGCCCGCTGGCGCTCGGCACCACCACCGTTCTGTACGAGGGGACGCCGAACTACCCGGACGCCGGGCGTCCGTGGCGGATCGCCGAGCGGCTCGGGGTGACCATCTTCCACACCTCCCCCACCGCGATCCGGATGCTGCGCAAGGTCGGCCCGGACGAGCCGGCCAAGTACGACTACCACTTCAAGGCCATGACCACGGTCGGCGAGCCGATCGAGCCCGAGGTCTACCGGTGGTACTTCAACAAGGTCGGCAAGGGCGAGGCGATCATCACCGACACCTGGTGGCAGACCGAGACCGGCGGCTTCATCGGCACCGGGCTGCCCGCCCTGTTCCC
>JASHTQ010000516.1 GCA_030040475.1 Streptosporangiaceae bacterium | reverse complement strand
CCGTGTCGTCATGGTCGTAGATGCCGCCGAGTCCGGGCAGGCCGAGGTGGGACAGGCCGTTCTCGTGGCCCAGACCGTTTAGCACCAGGCTGACGGACTGCCAGCAGTCGCCGTGCGCGGCGCCGACCCGGCGTAGGGACGCGGCGCGGAGACGGCGTGCGGAGAAGTACCGGTCGTAGCGGGCTTTGGCCTTCGGGTCGGTGTCATCGGGGTGGAGCACGTTGCGGTCTTCAGCGACGAACCAGAAGAGCAGCCGGTAGACGAGGCGAAGGAGGGCGCGCTTGGCTTTCTCCTTGGCGAAGTTCTCTCGGAACTCGCTGTTGTCAGGGTGACGGAGGAATCCGGTGCCGAGTTCCTCAATGGCTTCGCGGACGCCATCGCGGAGCTGGTTGAGGGCGCGAGTACCGGCCTCGATGGCCTCGACGCGCCAGCGTTCCATCCGGCAGGCGGACGGGGGCGCGCCTTCTGCTGTCTCGAACCTGGAGGCGTGCAGGAGTTTATAGAGCGTGGCGAACTCCTCGAACAGCTCGCCGTCGAACATGGCCTCCAGGTCGACCTCCAGATAGGCCGATCCGGCCAGGGCGGAGGAGTCGCGGAGGAAGCGGAGCACGCGCCCGTTCGACACGACGGCCCACAGGTGAGCGGCGGTGCGATTCAGGCACTCCTGGACCATCGACTGGGGCGGGAGGCCACCGTCAACGGTTCGCTTGTCGAGGTCTTGCTGCCACGGGACGAGGTGCACCACCAGGTGCTGCCAGCCGTGGCTGACCGGGAAGATCCGCGTTCCGTCGTCGGCGGCGATGCCGTTGGGTAGCCGGGCGAGCCGACCGTATCCATGCTCGTCGAAAAGCGGCAGCAGCCAGTTCTCGATGGCGAGCCCGGCGGGATCGGTGTCGCCCGGCACGCTGTCGCGCAGCGCGCGCCACGCGCCCTTCAGATAGTCCCAGTGCCGTTCGGCAGCGTCCGTGACGGAGCGGACGCCGACCACGTGGTAGTCGGCCGGCGTGGAGGCGGACACATCCTTGCCGTCGGCGATGCGGTGGAGCATGTCGGCGGGGAGCAGCGCGCCGACGGTGCGGATGGAGGTGAAGACCTGGGTGCTGGCGGTGGCGGCCATCAGACGCTGGCTCCGGTGCTGTCGGGCGTGTAGGGCAGGCAGACGTAGACACCGAGGATGTCGGCGCCGCCCGCCGGGGTGACGGTGAGGCCGCGGACGGCCTGGTCGGCTGATCTGCGGACGCGGCGGTGCGCTTCGCGGAGTTCCTCGGCGAACTCGACGCCACGCTCGGCCAGGTGCGGTATGACGGCAGGCAGGCCGTCTAGGACACGGCTGATGGACCCCCTGGCAAACTCGGGCGCGGTGTTCGCGTCCGGGATCGCCGCCAGCAGGGCGGTAGCGGTGGCGTCATCCAGCCATCGGGCCTGGGCTGGGGCACCTTCGAAACCCAGCACGCGCGCGTCCTCGGCGATCAGCGGGATGTCGCCGTACCGGCCGGGCAGGGTGAGCTGGTAGCGGTAGCGAGTCAGCAGCAGCGTGGTACGGACGGTTACCGCACTGGTCCGGATCACGCCGCAGCGGCGGGCCGGACGCTGCTGGTCGGGCGCCGCGGCGTCCAGGGCAGTGGACAGCACGAAGCTGGCAACCACGCCGACGACAGGGTCGGTACGAACGAGGGCGGCCTCGCCGCGCTCGACAACGGGGGTGGTACGGAACGGGATGCGCCGGCGTTCGCCGATCAGTGCTGCGATGCCGTCCTGCAGGCCCCCGGGGAGGCTGGCCGGGGTGATGGTGAAGCCGCCATCCGGGTAGGTGGTAAGGTCGGCGCCGAGGGCGGTCAGCGCGGTGCGGGTGAAGGCGCGTACCTCGTCGTCGCTGCCCAGGGCGGCACGGATCGCGGCAACCTCGGGGGCGACCTCCTCCTCGTGGATGGAGTCCTGGGCGAACCGGGAGCGCGAGCGGCGCTCTCGCTCGGCCATCGAGTTCCACCGCTCGTCGAGATCCTTGTCCGTCTTGCCGATGACTTCGTCGACATCGAACAGGGCCTGCTGGTCGCCTCGGCCGCGTACGAGGAGCCATTCGACGATGGCATCGGTGACCTTGCTCGAGGTCTCATCGGGGACGGGGACCGAGATGCCGGTCGACTTGTGGATCTCGCGGTGCTTCTTGATCAGCACCTCGAGGACCTTGCCGTCGATGCCGTTGTCGCCGCCGTAGACGGTGACGACCTTGACGTCGTCCGAGCGCTGGCCGAAGCGGTCGACGCGGCCCTCGCGCTGCTCGTGCCGGGTGGGGTTCCAGGCGAGGTCGTAATGGATCACGGCGTTGAAGCTGTGCTGCAGGTTGACTCCCTCGGACAGGCAGTCGGTCGCGACCAGGACGCGGCGTGCCTCGGGGTCCTCCTCGGCTTTGGCGGCGATCTCCTCGATGTGGGCGATCCGCTGGGCCGGGGACAGGGTGCCGTTGACGTAGCTGACGAGGGTCTTGCGACCGAGCTTGCCGGCCAGGTGCTCGGCGACGTACTCGCTGGTCGGGATGTACCGGCAGAACACGATCGGCTGGTAGCCCTCGTCGAGGAGGCCCTTGACGGTCTTGACGAGCAGGGCGAGCTTCCTGTCCTGCTCGGGACCTTCCAGGCCGGCGGCGCGGTCGGCCAGCTCACGCAGGCGGGCCGGAACGCCGGTCGCCGCCTGATCGGCCGCGCGACCCGTGTCGTCGGCGCCCGGTGAGGCGTCGATGCCGTCGGGGTAGTCGTCGGCCATGTCGGCGGTGACCGGGCGGCCGAGCTGGTCGGCCTCGGCAGCGGTAGCCGCGGCGGCGGTTTGCGACCGGGTGAGTAGGGTCTGCGCGGCGGCGCGCGGTGAGGAGACCAGGGAGCGAAGCAGCGCGATCGCCGACCACCAGGCGACGCGCTGCTCCCGAGCGCCGGCTGCCGTGGTGACTCGCTCGCTCGCGTAGGCGATCGCGTCGTCGAGCAGCGCCTTGTAGTCCGGCGAGAGCTTATAAGCGGCGTCGCGGAACAGCCGGTCGCCGGGGAACTTGGTGTCTTCCTTGAGGTAGTGGCGGATGTGGGCGCGGCGGCGCTGCACGTAATGCTGGGCGAGCTGACGGCGGCCCGCGTCGGTATTCAGGTCGACCTCGGCCAGGGATGGGTCGAGCAGGCCGATCAGCGACCTGAAGGACTCGTCCTTGCCTGAGTGAGGGGTCGCGGTGACCAGCATCAGGTGGCGGCGCCTGTCCTGGGCGAGCCGAGACAGCAGCTGGTAGCGGAGCTGCGCCTGCCCGGCACCGGCCCCGTCCATGGGCACGCAGGTGTGCGCCTCGTCCACGATGACCAGGTCCGCGCAGTGCTTGATGAAGTCGTCGCGATGCCGGGGTGACTTGATGAAGTCGGTGGAGACGACGACGGTCCGGTACCGCTCGAACAGTGACTGGCCGAGTTCCAGGGTGCGCCGCTCCAGCCTTGGCACCGTCGAGGCGAGGATCAGCTCCGCGTCGATGCCGAACTTGATCCGGAGTTCCTCCTGCCACTGCTCAGCCAGCGCCGGAGAACAGAGCACCGCGAGGCCGTTCGCCTCACCCTGCGCCAGGAGCTCGGCGGCGATCAGCCCGGCCTCCACCGTCTTGCCGATGCCCACGTCGTCGCAGATCGCCAGCCTGACGACGTCCTGCCTCATCGCCATTAGCAGCGGGACGAGCTGGTAGGGCCGGGGTTCGACCGCGATGCCCGCCAGGGAGCGGAACGGGCCGGCGCTGGACCGGAACCCGATCCGAAGGGCGGTGCGGAGCAGGCGGGCAGCCCGGTCGTCGCCGATGTCGCTGGCGTCCGGTGCCGGGAACGTGGCCTGCGTGACCGACTCCAGGTCTGGGAAGACCGCGGCGATGTCGTCGTCGGCGCCGCCGAGCGGGCGGAGCACGATCAGGTCTGGCTCGCTGTCCGGCAGCACCACCCACTCCCGGCCCCGGGCGGTCACCAGCGATCCGGGCGCAAAGTGTTGCACGCCGGTGGAGCGCGCGGGTTCGGTCACGGGTGAAACCACCTTCCGTTCGGTCCCTTCGATGCGAGCCGACGCTAGCGGCCGGTGCCGAAGATCGTGGGGTTGTCCGCCACGACCTGCGCCCAGTCGTCGTCGTACTGGAACCTGACCACGTTCCAGCCTTTGTCCACGAGCCGCTCCTCGGCGCTGGCGTCGCGCTCGGCCATCGCGGCATCGTCATGGAACGGGCCGTCGATGAATATGGCCACGTCTTCGCTCGGCCGCCGGTAGACGAAGTCCGGCCTAGCGTACGCCCCAGGCACGGTCACCTGGGCGGCGTCCGGCATACGGTAGCCGTTGTCCTTCAGCCACTGGACAAAGTCCTTCTCCAGCTTGCTGTCTGCCTGCCCGATCAGCGCGATGGCCTGATCCGTCCGGGACACGCCCTGGCCGGTCGTCCGGGTGCTGCCGTGCGCGATGGCCAGCAGCAGGTCGCGGGCGCGGTGCCGGTTGATCAAGTCGTGCTCAAGCTGGTTGCGGTAGCTGAGCAGGCAGTTGTAGCAGCCGCGCTCGCAGGGATGGCGTACCGTGCCGTCGGGCTCGACGGGGCCGCGCAGGTCGACGCCGGTTGCCGGGTCGAAGTGCATGATCCGCAGGGCCTCGGCGGCCGCCTTGGCGAGTGCGTCGGGCTCGGCCTGGAGGCGACGCAGGACGCCGGCGCCGCCTTCGGCTGACTCAGTGAGCAGCAGCCGGCTGCGCGGGCCGACCTCCGGCGGCAGCAGCTCGCTGTCCAGCTCCGCGTCCTCCAGCTGGAAGGCCGCCTCGATGCCGCGCTCGAGCCCGTACATGACCGACAGCGCGGTCTCCAGACTGACTGGCTCCGCGAGGGTGAAGACCAGGATGTTCCGGCGGTCCCTGACGTACGGGATGACCCGCACGCGCTGGCCTACCGGGCCGTCGTCGTCCCCATCGTCGGCCTGCTGGGGTGCCGCCGCTCCCGCCTGGGCCGCGCTCAGCCAGGTGCCGGTGACCGGGTCCAGCCAGAATCCGTCGGGCTCGTTCTGCTGCTGCCGGGTCGGGCCGAGATTGGTGCGCTGGATGAGCGCGGAGTCGCCATAGGACAGTCGCGCGAGGTTCCTGCCGCCCTCATCGGCCACGAGCGCGTCCAGTTGCCCGGGCCGGTCGCCGTGGTCGCTGAACCGGTAGGAGGTGACGATGCGGAAGCCGGCCCGGCGCCGTTCCTCCTCATCGGAGGTGATCCGCTGCCGCGGCCTGGTGAACACCGTGTGCAGCGGCAGCAGCCCGGTGATCATCGCGTTGGCCAGCGGGACGTTGCACAGCTCGCAGCGGTCGTTTCCCGGAGCGACGTCATGGTGGTAGCCACAGCCGGGGCAGCGGTACGCCTGCCGGATCCCGATGCTGCCGGGGTCGCCCGCCTCACCGCTCGACGGCGGGAGCTGGACCCGGTACGCCTCGTACCGGCTGCCCTCGTGGTAGATCAGGGCCCGGGGGCCGAACTCCCTGATCGCGAGGAACCGGGCACGCTGCACATAGTCGCCCTGGTTGCGGTAGGTGCGATCGGGCGGGATGTAGGCGGCGATGGGCAGCCGGGGGAACGAGTAGCCGGGCAGGAATCCCTCGGAGGCGAGATAGCGGTACGGGTTGAAGTCCGCGGTGAAGTTCCGCTCGTCGCTGTCTTCGTTGCGCAGCAGCCGCAGCTGGGCCTCGGCCTGGTACCGGCGCCTGGCGGCGCTCTCCCGGTCCCTGGCGGACAGCGAGTAATCCAGGCGGCGCCTGTTCTGCTCCCACTGGTCGACGAGAGCGGCGCGGAACAGATCACGCCACCGTTCGAACGCGTGGTCGAACTCCCGGGCCGCCCGCCGGACGACATGTTCTAGCCAGTCCGGGTCCCACCAGGAGGTCCGGGTCCGCAGATCCGGCTCAAGCTCGGCGAAGACCGCCCTGGCCCGGTTGAGGGTCCGCCCGGCGGCCGGCTCGTTTGCGGCGTCGGCCGCCACGTGGACGGTCAGCCGGAGCGCCGGGTCGGGCCGCCGCCGCCCCTCGGGCTCGGTGCCGTCCATCTGGATGGACTCCGGTATGGCCCGACCCAGCTTGAGGCCGGCCTCGGCAATCCAGATCGCGTGCACATGGGAGCGGAGCAGGTCCTCGTTGAGCAGGTCGAGGCGGGGCGGTGCGACGACGCCGGCCACCATCTTGTCGGAGTTGCGGAAGTAGTACTGGTCGTGGCTGTTGCCGGTGGCGCAGTAGGTGGTGACTAGGGCGGGCTGGCCCGACCGGCCCGCCCGGCCAGAACGCTGCGCGTAGTTCGCGGGGGTGGGCGGGACGTTGCGCATGGACACCGCATTCAGGCCGGCGATGTCCACGCCGAGCTCCATGGTCGGGGAGCAGTAGAGCAGCTTAAGCTCGCCCTTGCGGAACTCCTCCTCGCGTTCCGCCCGGACGTCCGGTGCCACCTGGGCGGTGTGCTCGCGGGCGACGAGACCGGACAGCGTGCTGGCGACGTCCCGGTAGAGGCGGACGAAGTACGGGTTGACGCGCGGCTCGACGGCACCGCTGAACGTCCTGGTCAGCGGATCGCTCGCGCCTCGGGTGCCGTCGCCGGGCTGCCAGATGAGGATGGAGGAGCGGATGCGGTAGCCGCGTACGTTCCGGCGGCGTAGGTCCTCGGCCGTCGTGAGCAGCCCGGCGCCGTCGCCCGAGAGCACGCGCATCAGGTCGGCGATGATCTGCTGGGCGTCGTCGCTGCTCAGCGCCCGCGGGTAAGCCGGGAACCGGCCTGCCCGGCGCAGGTAGCGACCGAACTTGCCCCGGCCGGAAAGGTAGACGAGCTCACGAGCGGTGCCGGGTCGGCCCGCTTGGGGGTAGACGATGCCGGCGGGCCTGCGGTCGCTGTCTTCCAGGGACCACTCCCGGCGGAGCGCGCCCTGGCTGCGCCGCTTGATCCGGTCGAACTCGTCGGGGTCAAGGCAATCAGCGTCGATGGCGAGGGAGCGCCGCATCTCATCCAGCAGCACCTGGCAGATCTCGGCGCGCGTTTCCGCCGTCGCGTCGCGGAGCGCCGGGAAGGCGTCCCGCCATATCTCGTCCCTGGCCGCGACGCCCTCGAGACCGAGGTAGGCGATATGCAGCAGGCCGACCTGCTCCAGGTTGGGCATCGTGACGCGCCAGCCGCGGTCCAGGTCTAGGTAGACGCGGTAGTTCACCACGTCACGCAGCGCCCCGTCGGTGCGGCGGCGCAGGGCGGGGTCCTCTCCCGGCTCCTGGGCGTACTCGGCCGCGGCGAGGCCGAGCGCGCGGGTCACGCGGACCGGGATTTCGTCGTAGTACAGGCCGTCCTCGCCGTCCCGCGCGGCCTGGATCGCCGCCCGGTAGAGCGCGCCCCGGACCATGGTCACTTCCACGAAGTCGTTGAAATGACCCGCCTGGAGCGCGGCGTCCTGCCGGTTGTCGACGAAGGTGAGCAGCTTACGCGCGGACTGCGGGAGGGCGTCGGCTGGGACCGCGCGGAGGCTGCGCACGATGGACATCGAGGTCAGAGAGGTTGCCGAGGACCGGCCCTCCCGGTCGAGCGTGGCCAGCTTGGCGAAGTCGTTGCCGCGTACCTGCTCGTACGACACCCCGCAGCGCAGGCAGAACCGGAATGGTGCGGGGATGAACGCTGCCTCGATCCCGCCTTGCTCGGGACGTTCGCGTCCGTAGGCGTCCACCGTGACCGCCCGCGGCAGGTACTGGCGCGCGGTGGGCCGGACGGTCTCCTCGCCGGTCCGCTCGGACACCTCGACCCAGGACTCAGGCACCCGCCGCGCGATGAGCGCGTCCGCCAGGTCCCGCGGCCACGCCAGGTCGTCGGACAGGTAGAGGTAGCCGTCATCGATCTGCCGGGGACCGCCATCGGCATCGTCAGCCATCGCGGTGTCACGCCGGGCCCGGTAGGTGACATCGCCGCGCCGGTCGACGCGCCAGACCGCGAGGTACTCCTGGCCGCACTCACGGCAGAACGCGAGCGGCATCAGCAGCTTGCCGCCGGAACTCGGCTGCTCAACCTGGTACTGGCGGGTGATGTACCGGGTGCTGCCGTCCTCGATCGTCACGTACACCGTGTCGCCCCGGGACAGGAACTGGTGCAGCCGGAAGGCGAAGAGCGGCCGTCCGGTGCGCTGATCCCTGGCCTTCGAGCCGGCCTGGAGGGTCCGCTGGATAGCCAGCTCGCACCGGGCGGGGTCGGCGCCGGTCAGTGCGGCGAGGTCGAGTGCCGCCCGCTGCACCGTGGTTGGCTTGCGCCGCGCCAAGTTGCCCTCGTCGTCACGGTCCAGGCCGAAGGCGGTCTCGATCCATGACGCAAGGGGGTCACGGACTAGGTCGGCGTAGTCGGCGGGAGCGGCCGGCGCGTCGATCCGGGCGGTGGTAACCGGCGCGGCGTCCTCGTCGGTCGCGCGGATAAGGGTTTCGCCGATGACGCTGTCCGGGGAGACCGGGGTGCCGAAGATCTGGGCCGCGACGCCCGCGACGACAGCGCGACGCTCCACGCTGGTGCCCTCGGTGGACATCGTCGCCGAGGTGCCGACGCACTGCACGTCGGGTGACCCGCACGCGTCCTTGACGCGGCGGATCAGCAGCGCCACGTCCGCGCCCTGACGGCCCCGATAGGTATGAAGCTCATCGAAGACGAGAAACTCAAGGCCGCCCGCCATCCGGATCAGCGACCTGCGGTCGTCCGGACGGGTGAGCATCAGCTCGAGCATCACGTAGTTGGTCAGCAGGATGTCCGGTGGGTTGGCGCGGATCCGGTCCCGGTCGGCCTGAGACTCCTGGCCGGTATAGCGAGCGAAGGTAACAAGCTCGCTGTCCCTGCCGAATCCGTCGATCAGGTACTTCTTCAGCTCTCCTTGCTGGCTGTTGGCGAGGGCGTTCATCGGGTAGACGATGATGGCCCGGACACGTCTGGCGTCATCGCCCGCGGCGCGCGCGCGGAGCACCCGGTCGACGATCGGCACGATATAGGACAGCGACTTGCCGGACCCGGTGCCGGTGGTGAGGACATAGCTGTCACCGCCCCGGGCCGCCCTGATGGCCTCGCGCTGGTGACGGTAGAAACGGATCGGGCGACCGTCGCAGGTCACGCCGTCCTCGGTCTTGCCCACCTGGAAGATCCGCGCGCAGTCCGCGTGCAATAGGCCCTCACCCACCAGGTCGGTGACCGAGCCGCCATCAGCGAAGAACGGGTTCAGCGACAACCAGGGGTCGGGCCACTGTGACTTGGCGTCCAGGTCCTCGTCCATGAACTTCGCGATCCGGTCATCACGGATCACCGCGGCGCCCTCGGTAAAATCCCGGTAGTCGCCGATCAGCCGCTGGTGGACGGCGAAGATGTCGAACCCGTCGGGAGTGCCGGGGACCGGGGCGGGCACGGGCGGGACGGGGAATGCCTGACCCGCTGGCTCCGGACCATCGGCTTCCTGGTTCTGGCCGAGATCCAGGTGGTCGAGCGCCGTCACCGGATCACCTGGGGCGCCCGCCAGGCCGACGGCCCCGCTCCCCCGGACCGCCCGTGCGATACCTGCGAGAACCTCTACGACCTCGGCGGCGGTGCCTGGGCGATCAGAGGGCGCCTTGGCGAGCAGACTGCCGATAACCGCATCCAGTTCGGGCGGGACTTCGCTGCGAAGGGTTCGCACCGGGACCGGCTCCTGCCCGACGTGCTGGCTAAGCACCTGGTAGGTGGTCTCGCCGTCGAACGGCGGCGCGCCGGCGAGCATCTCGAATAGCACGCAACCAAGGGCGTACAGGTCGGCGGCGGCTGTCACGATGTGCTGGCTGGCCTGCTCGGGTGCCATGTACCTGGCGGTGCCGACCGTGACGTCCGAGCTGGTCACCCGGCCGCCGTCGACGTCATCCAGGATCAGCCCGACCCCGAAGTCGAGCACCTTGACCACACCGTCGACGGCGACCATGACGTTGGACGGCTTCAGGTCGCGGTGCACCACACCCGCCCGGTGCGCGGCGTCGAGGCCGGCGGCAATCTGCGCGCCCACCGCAGCGGACCAGGCGACGGGGAGCCGCCCGTTCTCCGCCAGCAGCGCTGACAGGGTGGTCCCGTCGATATACTCCATGGCCAGGTACGGGCGGCCGACGTCCAGACCGCCGTCGATGGTTCGCGGCAGGTTGGGGCTGGCCAGCCGCTCCATGATCCGGACCTCGCGGGCGAACCGCTCCGCGTTCTTGTCCGCCGCCGTCAGTGAGACCTGCTCGCCCCAGCGGCGCTGCCACAAGAGCTTGACGGCGACCGTTTGGCCCGTTTCCAGATCCCGGACCCGGTGGACCTCACCCATGTTTCCGCGGGCGACCGGCCCGAGGAACTCAAACCTTCCAGCGATTACCTCAGTGCCGCTCACGATCGTTTCTCCCCCTCCGCCGTGGCCGGGGCCGTCCGGTAGCGTAACTGCCTGGCCCGGTAGCGTAGTGGTTATCTGGGATAACAGTTGTCTTCTTGCGACGGTTCATCCCGCTCATCCGCCCGTTCCCTCCCCGCGCGATGCGTCTTTGCCCGCTGGAGGCAGGAGGATGCCGTCGGCGAGGGATCTGGTCAGGAGACCGGTCAGGTCGTCGGCGACGGAGGCGACCTCCGCGATGGCGGCGTCCAGGTCGCGCAGCCGACGGAAGATCTCGCCGTAGAGCCGTTGCTGTTCCAGCGGCAGCAGCGGAACCGTTAGGCGGCGCACGTCGATCCGGATCGCAGAGGTTCCGTAACTCGCCTGCTTGACGTTCGCGGGGGAGGCAAGGAACCCGGCGAGGAACCACGGGTCGAGGACCTGCGGATCCGGGCGGATCAGGTGAGCGCTGGCGTCGAGGGGCGTAGCGCTGGTCAGGTCCGCCGCTGTCTCGACCACCTTGGCGCGGAGCGGCCCGGTAAGGCTAGCCGGGAGGATCACGTCACCCCTACGCGCGAAGACTCGGCCGGATTTGCCCGCGCCGGGATAGAACTCGGCCATCCCGCTACGGCTGAGCTCATGGACCGTCACGCTGCGCCAGGCCTGCTCGCGATCACCGGCCGTCCAGTCGTCGCCAGGCAGGCCATCTGATGCCGCTTCGAGGGCCGCGCGCAGCCGCCTGGACAGCACCCGGACATCATCGAGGGTCTTCGCCGACGGCACCGCCGCGCCGACGGGGGCGACATGCCGCGACGGCGACAGGTCGGCCGTCTCGTCGAGCAGGTCGATGGCCCGGATGATCCGCCAGTGCCCAGGTACGTCTTCGGCGCCGACGAACGGCAGCCAGGGACTCAGCTCTTCCACGGCTACCACGCTCGCGTCTGGGTACGCGGGATCCTCGGGGCTCTCGCCCGCGTAGGACTGCCAGGCAGCGACTACCTTGGCCTTGAACTCGACCCAGCCGGCCTCCGCATCGGCGCCGGCGGAGGCGGCCGAGCCCTCAGCCAGGAGAACACGGGGATCGGCCGGCTCGCGTCCGGCGGGGCGCTCCAGCACCCACAGGTGGACCGGAACATGGCGCGGGCGAACCGCACCGACGGGCAGCGAGATGACCGCCCGCACCACCCCTCGACGCAGCAGCTGCGCTCGGATGCGTCGTCCCGCTGGCCGCGACGCGACGGCGGGCGGAAGCAGCATGACCGCCCGGCCGCCGGGTTCTAGGTGAGCCAGGGAATGCTGGATCCAGGCCAGCTCGGGCTCGGCTTTCGGCGGGATGCCGTACTCCCAGCGAGGGTCGTGAGCCAGCTCCTCGTATCCCCAGTCGCGGTCACCGAAAGGTGGATGGCAGAGCACAGCGCGCGCCCGCAGGCCAGCGAACTTGTCGTCACGCAGGGAGTCGCCTACTGCGATCTCCAAGCCATCGCGTTCAGCGGCGGGGAAGCCGCATCGTATGTTCAGCTCGGCCAGCCGGGCGAGGGCAGTATCCAGTTCCTGCCCGAACGCATTAACGTCGGAGTTGCGGTCAAGCGCCGCGACGAGAAGTTCGCCTGTTCCGGCAGCCGGGTCAAAGATTGTTCCGCGATGCGCCGCGCCGAGGTACGCCATCAATTCGGCGACTGGGCGAGGAGTGGCCGGGATTCCCTCAGCCTCCGCGTACCTGTCAAGCAGCGCTCCCACAGTTTCCGCAGGACCCTGCGCCGCCGTGGCAGCTGCGGCGACGCGATGGATCTTCTCGCTGTCGGCCTTGGTGTCGGCGCAACCTCCGACCGGCTTCGTATCGCCCGTCCGCTCGGCCTGCCCGACGATCATCCGCGCGGCCCGCGTCACGACCTCTCCGAGGGGTTCCCCGCCACTCCTCGTCGTCACGGCACGCCATAGTTGCTCATCCAGCGACAGCTCAGGCAGCATGCCGCGGCCCGATAGCCACGACTCCGCTGCTGCACGGTCGTAGACCGGGCTGGCATCGGTGCCGCCTACTGGAGCGGGAAAGTCAGCGTGACGCCGCCGCCAGTTCGACACCGTGCCGCGCGACACTCCAGCCAGCCGCGCGATGTCCGCAGCTGTCACTGCGGCAGTGTCCGCCATTCAGACACCTCCCTCCGCTAGAACATCGACGACCCGACTACTTGAAGAAACAGTAGCACGCTATTTTTTGATGTGGCAATGCTTTCATAAGGATTAATCACGGCTCCAGGACTGACCGGGCCTGCCCGTTACGCGGAGGCGGCAAACGGAACTCCCGCGTTGGCCGACCATCCCGACGGCACCGAGTCAGCTCCCCCGCCACGCGTCCGAACCCGAGCGTGCGCTGTTCCCTGACTGCCGCTGTCCTGGGCGCCGCCGACCGAGGCGAGCCGACGGAGGTCTTCTTGGCCGCGAACGAGCTCGCGATAGCACAGGCTGGCGGCCTGAGGAGCAGATGATTGCAAAGTTCCCGTCGGCCGGATGCCCGCGGGGATGCGACCTGCACATCTACCTGGTCGGCGGCTACAGCAAGGACGCTTCCGAGGGTGTCGAGCGCGTGCGCGAGTCTTGAGACATCGAAATCTGATCCCTATGTCCCCGCTACGAGGCCGAGCAGCCGACAGGGAATCGTCAGCCGGGCGCCGCGGTACCTGATCACTTGGGACAAGCACCACATCCGGTCCATCCGATGAGGGATGTCATTGCAATGCGAATGCATTACAATGGGTTCGTGTTCAAGAGAGTCCGGGACAGCGACTGGTCTGCCGACCACATCGGCGGTCACGGCGTCACCTTAGGCGAAGTACGGGAGGCGATCCTTGAGCATCCCCACTGGACTGTCCCCGGCCGGGACGGCACGACCCTTGTCTACGGGCGGACCTACGCGGGCCGCTACCTGCTCGTGGTAGCCCTCGCAGAGGGCGAGGAGGCTTTCGTCGTCACCGCCCGCGACATGACCGCCGCCGAGAAGAAGACCTTCCGCAGGAAGGCGCGATGACCATGACCAAGCAACCAGAACGTCTCCCCCGGCCCGCAGCCGAGCTTGAGCGGCTGGCCGAATACTACGACACCCACGACACCAGCGCGGAGATGGAGGCCGGCGAGTGGGCCGAGCCGCAGCCGATGGCGACCACCTCGCTGCGCCTGCCCGTCGAGGTGATCGACCAGCTCAAACAGCACGCACGGGAGCGGCATCTCCGCTACACCAGCTACGTGCGGTCGATCCTGGAGCGCGCCGCCCGCGGCGACGCGCCGCCGGAAATAGCCGACATCACCGAACGGCTGGAGCGGATCGAGCGAGCCGTCACCGGCCGACAGAGCCCGGGCGACCAGAAGACGGCATGACGACCCGGCCGTCCGCGACCGGGCCCGATGGCGGTTCGCTGAACACGCACCACTGTTCGTTCGGGAGAAATTTCAAGTTCCCGAACAGGTAGTTGTGACACGACCTGAACCCTGCGGCTTGTTGGCGATAGGCGGCTAGGTTGGGTCCATACTCGGCGCGCTCACGTCGCCGAGGCCTAGAGTCAGCTGGGGAGGTTTAGGCGTGTCTGCGGTGCGCGGTGCGCCGCGCGACCTAGCGGATGTTGTGCTCCGGGTCGGCCGGGCGTACGGGATGACCGCTGACCGGAGTGTGTATCGGGCGGTTGCCGTCAAGGATGGGCGGATCGCCGCGCTCGGCGGGCACGGGACGAGCTTGACGCCTTTATCGGGGCGGGTACTGCGGTGGTCGACGATCCGGAGCTGGTGCTGTATCCGGCGTTTGCCGACACGCACAACCATCAGCTGCTGGCGGCGCGCGACTTGGACTATGTGTCGCTGGAGGAGGCGCGGTCGGTTGGCGAGTTGGTGGCGGAGCTGCGGGAGGCGGCGGATCGGACGCCGGCGGGCGAGTGGGTCATCTCGTCGCGGTGCCGACACGAAACCCACCTGCGGGAGGGGCGGCTGCCGACGGCACGGGAGCCTGATGCGGCGAGCTCCCGCCATCCGGTCTTCGTCCAGCGCGGGGGCACGTCGGGGTGGCCAACTCCGCGGCGCTGCGGATGGCCGGGATTACCGCGACGTCGGCGGACCCGGCCTCTGGCACCGTGGTGCGGCTTGGCGACGGGACGCCGACCGGGGTGCTCATCGAGGGCGGCGCGCTGGAGCCGGTTCGGCGGCTGCTTCCGCCGGTGTCGGAGGCTCAGCAGGCTGAGCTGCTCGCGCGGCAGTGCCGGCTCTACAACCGGCGCGGGATTGGCGTCGTGCGGGATCCGGGGCTCGTGCCGGGCGAGGTGGCGGTCTATCAGGCGGTGGCGGATCTTGGCGAGCTGACCACGCGGACCAGGGTGATGTTCTGGGTGATGCCGCAGGCGACGGTGGGCGACACTATCGCCTACGTCGACTCGCTGCCGGAGCCCGGCTCGGTCAGCTCCGGCGGGCTCGGGATCTGGGGCCTGAAGATGGGCATGGACGGCGGCGTCGAGGGCGGGTTCCTGTGCGAGCCGTACGCCAACAACCCGGCGTTCCGCGGGCACGCGTTCTGGGAGCCGGACGAGTCCGAGCGGGTGGTGGAGTGTGGGCGATCACGTTATTATTACAAGATCGCCGACACTCACGCAGCGCCGGCGTTGTCCAGCAGATGAGCGAACCGGCGGCGGAACCCGGCTTCATCCAGCCCCGGGCCCTCCTCCCCCGCGCCGGGCTCTTCGCCGCGGGCGGCGCGCTCCGCGGCGTCCCGCCGCCACCACGCGGTCGACTCGGCCGACTCCAGTTCCTCCAAGCGCCGCCACTGCTCGGCTGAAACCAGGACGACAGACTTGTGGCCAGGGCGCGAGACGGCAACCGGCCCGCGGCCCGCCTCCACCTCGTCAGCGGCGGCGGCCAGCCGGTCGGCGTCGGTTGGCTGTTCCATGCTCACGCCATCCATTATGAGCCCTACGCGGGAGCGGGGCGATAAGCTGCCGGGGACGAGGGGGCGGAGGAAGCCGAAGGCGGCGCCTCTTCGGAGTTGCTCGTGGACGGGCTGGTTGCGGTAGCCGCGAAGGAATCCGTAGCACGATGTTTCTTCTGCGCAGTCGCAGTTCATGACGCGGGTCAGCCGTCGTGCTGTATCAGCACGGCAGCCGCACGCCCTGGCAGGTGCAACGAGAGCGTGTCTGCGCGCAGATAGCCGCCGGAACCGATCGGGCAGTTGCGATACGCTCGCCTGGCAACTCGGTGCGTCCGCGGGGCAGGAACCACCGCTCGTTCGGAAAAAGAATTTTGAGTGTACTCATGGTCAGGGGCGGTACGGCCTGAGGCTTGCAAGAGCTCATCAGGACGGTACCCGGCTAACGGGCGGGAGCCAGCAGGATCAGATCATCGCGGCGGCGGCGCAGGGTTTCGCGGCGGTGGGCGGGGTCGGGGCCGAGCTGGCTGATCGGGGTTTCCCGGAGCGGGTGGTGGGAGGCGATCAGGTATTCGCCGCGCCTTACCAGCCAGCGCATCCAGGCTGCGGCGGGCGGCCGGTCACGCTTGGCGAAGTTGCCCGCTGAACGGGCACCGCCGCTCGTTCTGAAAAGATTTCCCGAACGGGTCGTTGCGCTGCGGCCTGGGCCCGGCGGTGCCTACGGGATGCGCAGGCCCGCGATGAGAAGCTCGACTAGGTGGCGGGGGTTGTAGCGGGGGTCGCTGGGCGCGCCGGCGCAG